>JAAXQM010000021.1 GCA_012974295.1 Dehalococcoidales bacterium | reverse complement strand
GCATAGGTAGTGGAGAAGCCCACAGCAAGCACACTAGCTTCCATTTCCTGGGCAGTCCAGCTTCCTATCAGACCCGTCTTAAGGTATACATCGGTGCCGTCGCCAACGAGCATGGCTCCAAGGTTACCATCAGCATCAGCGGCAAGGGCAATTGAGGTTGGGGTGTCCCAACCATCTGCCGGTTCTGTGATGCTGAACTCCTTGCCTCGGTCTATGGAGATGTAAACGCCGTCCTCGGTGACCACTACAACTGTGTCGTCATCGTCATAGTCGGGGGAAACCGCGATTGCCACGATGTCGCCATCGAAGCTTGTTGCTTCGTCCCCATCAATTTTGGTCACGACCATCTTCCACGTAGAGCCGCCGTCACTGGATCGCATAAGTGTGTCCTTAGCATCATCCTCACCGCTGGCAGCAAATATGGTGCCACCATCGGGAGATTCGGCTAAAGCCCCTACATCTGAACCACTAAACAGCGTGTAATCGCCATCATCTCCTTGTTGGGGGAGTTTGATTTCGCTCCACTTAAGGCTGCCGGGGTCAGCGGCTGCAATCCCGACACTCATCATCGAAACCACCATCGCGAGCGCCATCATCACCCCGAATATTTTAATTTTCTTTCCTTTCATAATCTCCTTCATCTCCTTTTTTCTCAAGGAATCCTTTCGTTACCCTCTTTGCTATCTGGGCATGTTATAAGATTCCTCTCGGTCCTCTTTTATACCTTATAACTCATCCGATACGCATCCCTCCTTTTCATAATCTAGCTTTATCGATATCTTTTTACGACAGAGTCTCCTAGAGCCTCATCGTATATCGCACCCTCGAAAACAAAATATTCATAAGTTTTAACACATCTTCTTCAATATGTCAAGCCCCTATGACAAACTGAAGACAATTCCGATGACACCTTACCCTGTGTCACCCTATTATCTTACTATACGAGTCTTAGCTCTATAGCCGGAATTCTCACTACTAAATATGGGTGTAAATAAAAAAGCTAACCCGACCACATGAGAGCTAGCTTTCTGCGATCCACATTCACCCATTGCCGCCGTTCCCAACAGTGCTATCCGTCACTGCCGGTTCTCATTACTCGTGTATCGTTTTAAATATAGCAATACCGTTTGGCGTCTCTACGATTCGCTGTTCTATATTATACTATTAACACTCTATCTGTCAAGCATTTGTACTCGTATAGTATGTTAGTGACACATATAACCGCTGGTGCTTTAATGCCGTCATTGCGCGCGAAGCGAAGCAATCCCAATATGGCTACTTCCAAATATGACAGAGGAGTGAAGCATTACCTACCGACAGCGAGCTTTGAGAAAATGCCAACTATCAAGTGTCACACATCTACCTGAAGAAGATCATGGCTTCGATGTAGATTAAAGCTATTTATCCTTATATAAAGTGGTGCGCTGGCTCACTAGTGTACTACATCTCTTTAGATAGGGTGGCAAGGAATTCAGCATTGGATGAGGTTTTCGCTAACCTTTCCAGAATACGCTCTGTAGCCTCGGTGGACATTTGGGAATTGCTGGTTACCAGGTTCGCCATGCGGCGGAGCAGCCATATTTTCTGTATGGTTTGATCGTCCAGCAGTAGCTCCTCACGGCGTGTGCCGCTTCTCTGAATGTCCATGGCGGGGAAAATGCGGCGCTCTGCGAGCTTGCGGTCGAGATGAAGCTCCATATTTCCTGTCCCCTTGAACTCCTCATAGATGACCTCGTCCATACGACTCCCGGTATCGACAAGGCAGGTAGCAATTATGGTTAGTGATCCTCCCTCCTCCGTGTTGCGCGCTGCGCCGAAGAAGCGCTTTGGCGGATAGAGGGACACCGAGTCGATGCCTCCGGAGAGGGTGCGCCCGCTGGGTGGCAGGGCGAGATTATAGGCGCGGGTAAGGCGGGTGATGCCGTCGAGGAGTATCATAACATCTTGCCCGTTCTCCACGAGACGCTTTGCCCGATCCAGGGCTAAATCAGCTACCTTGGTGTGGTTCTCCACCGGTTCGTCGAAGGTGGAGGCGATGACTTCCGCTTTCACCGAGCGCTTCATATCGGTAACTTCCTCGGGGCGTTCACCAATGAGGCATATCATAAGATGGATATCGCTGTAGTTGGTAACAACGCCATTGGCGATTTGTTTGAGCAGCATTGTCTTGCCTGCCTTGGGCGGCGAGACGATGAGACCCCGCTGCCCGCGACCGATAGGAGCGATAAGGTTCAGTAGCCGAGTAGCGAGATCAGCGGGGGTGGTTTCCAGATCAATGAACTTCTCAGGGAAGGTCGGAGTTAGGGAATTGAAGTTGGGCCGATGCCTTATCTGCTCCGGGTCGATGCCATTAACCGCCTCAACGCGCAACAGGCTGTAGTATTTTTCCCCGTTCTTTGGCAACCTCATCTGACCGGTGACGGTATCTCCTGTCCGCAGCCCGAATCTCCGAATCTGGGATTGGGAGACGTAAACATCGTTAGCGCCAGGTCTGAGGGTGTCCTGGCGCAGAAAGCCGTAGCCTTCATCCATGGTATCAAGCACGCCACCGCCAAAGAGATTTCCTTGAAGCTCGGCGCTTGCCTGAAGAAGCCTCAATACCAAATCCTGTTTCTTTAAAGCGGTATAGCCGGATATGCCCATATCCTTAGCTATTTCCAGCAACTCTTCACGCGTCTTTGTTTCCAGTTCAGTAATGTTGGTGCTCATTTTATTATTACCTCTTTCTTCTATACTTCGTCTACTATATTTACTTCGTCGATAATTGTCCTCTTAATGAGACTGCTGAAATACTATCAATCAACCCCCTAAATCCCCCAATCTTGGGGGATTTTTTTAAAGCTGGGGGACACCCCCAGACCCCCGGCAGGAAGTATCCTGCACCT
>JAAXQM010000214.1 GCA_012974295.1 Dehalococcoidales bacterium | reverse complement strand
CTGGTAGAAAGTGAAGATGAACTAAGGGAAGCCTTTAAAGTAAGGAAAAGGATTTTTGTTGAGGAGCAGGGTATCTCAGAAAACCTGGAGCTTGACGGCTGTGATAGTAAAGCACTGCATATGGTAGTTCAATACGGTGAGAGAACTATCGGCACGGCTAGAGTTCTTTTCCCGGCTCCAGGAGTAGCTAAAATAGAGAGAATGGCCATTTTAAAAACCTTTCGCCGCAAAGGCATTGGGAGTGAAATTGTTTCATTTCTAAATGAAAGGCTGAAAACTAATAAAATAGACAGGATTGTTGTCCATGCTCAATACCCCGCTGTCCCTTTCTACAAATCCTGTGGTTTTGTTGGATCAGGTGCGCCCTTCAACGAAGCCGGTATCGGGCACATAAAGATGGAGCTCCTGTTATAGCTAGCTATAATATTAGCTAATCATCGCTCGGTAATCCCTTTTCCACAAAAAGGCATAAAGGCCTATTACTAAAAGAATTGTAGCAACAAGCACTCAATAGCTGCTATAATCACGACTTAGGCTGATTACTGAAAAGGGGGTGGAGCGCATAATCTAGATTGCCTTGGATTAATAAAGTAGAAATTTAACAGGAGGGTTTTTTATGGATATAAAGCGTTTTCTGAAAGCAATGGCAATATTTGGCATGATTGGCGTGCTGGCGATAGGAATGGTACCTATGATCGGTTGCTCAACAACAGATACCGACGACCCAAATAACGACCCCCTCATTACAACAGTATATAAAATAGGCATAAGCCAGTATGTAACTCATCCGGCCCTTGATGCCGTCAGGGAAGGTATCATTGAAGGGCTGGCAGAGAAGGGTTATACAGTGGGCGACAATATTGAAATCGACTATCAGAACAGTGAATTGGATGGTACACTGTTCGCTTCAATTGCCCAGAAGTTCGTCGCGGACCAGGTTGATTTAATTGCAGCTATTGCCACCCCCAATGCCCAGGCAGCTATCAGTGCCGCCGAGGGAACAGGAATACCGGTTGTCTTTTCCGCCATTACCGACCCGGTTGGCTCAGATATGGTAACCAGTTGGGACTCTCATCCCAATGAGAATGTAACGGGTGTCAGTGATATGATCGTCGTGGCAGACGATGTTAATCTGATTCTGGAGATACTACCCGGAACCGCAACAATAGGTACTATCTATAACGCGGGCGAAGACAACTCAGTATTTCTTGTACAGAAACTGAATGAAGCTTGCGATGCCCTGGGCATAGTGGTAGTGGAGAGAACCGTATCTACAAGCACGGACATCCTCGCTGCTGCCCAGTCACTAATAGGACAGGTGGACGCTATCTGGATCGGCACCGATAACACCGTGGTCACCGGCCTTGAGGCGCTAATTGGAGTCTGTGAGGATTATGACATTCCGCTTTTCCCCGCTGACGATCCATCAATTGAGAGAGGCGGAATAGGTTGTTACGGATTTGACTATAAAGATATCGGCATTCAGACTGGTTGGATGATAGCCGGGATACTTGATGGAGATGGTACGGCCAATAATGTACCAGTTGAGAAAGGGCAGATAATCAACCTCTCTCTCAACCTTGCTGCGGCAGAAGCAATGGGTGTAACTGTCCCGCAAGCGGTCATAGATAGGGCTGTCACAACATACTAATGGTTATTTAGAGAAGTAATCCAGCCGGGTCACAATGTTTAGGATACTGGCCAAAACTTCTACGGTAAGGAAGTAGACTTGGATATATTTAGTAATCTATTTCCTATTTCCTTATATGAAGGGTTGGCGTATGGCCTTGTGGCGATAGGTGTATATATCACCTTTCGTGTACTTTCTTTTCCCGACCTCACCGTAGACGGCAGCTTCCCACTTGGCGGCGCGGTAGTTTCCGTATTAATCATCAACGGCGTAGATCCTTGGGTGGGTACGTTTACCGCGTTTCTCGCCGGCATGTGCGCCGGGCTTGTTACCTCACTTCTTAATACTGCCCTGAGGATAAACGCTCTACTGGCCGGTATACTCATGATGGTAGGTCTCTATTCCGTAAACCTGATGATTATGGGCCGGGCAAATATCCCTCTCCTACGTGAGGTTACCGTCTTTGATGAAGCCGCTGGACTATTCGGAACCGACACCAGTACTACGTTTTCAATCATCCTTATGGCGGCACTTGTAATCATCGTCCTCGCCATTCTGAACTGGTTGTTACGCACTGATATCGGGCTGGCGTTAAGGGCAACGGGTGACAACGAACAGATGGTGCGTGGTCTCGGGGGTAACACCAACCTGACTACGATACTGGGGGTATCGATGTCCAATGGACTCGTCGCCCTTGCCGGAGCCATGATAGCGCAGAATCAAGGATTTGCTGATATAGGCATGGGAATAGGGATGATTGTACTGGGACTGGCATCAGTAATAATCGGAGAGGGAATATTCCGACCCCGCGGTATAACCGGAATTCTGCTGGCAGTGGTTGGTGGCGCTTTCGCCTATCGCCTGTTTTTAGGTATTGCCCTTAGATTGGGGTTGCCGCCGACCGACCTGAAGCTGGTAACGGCAGTTCTGGTAGTTGTAGTTCTGGCAATTCCATACATACGGAAGAGGCTGCGCCATGAATGGGTACCACCGGCAGCCAGAATGTAGGGAGGATTCCTATAGACGATAACAGTAAATTGCGCCTCCAGGAAGTAACTAAAGTGTTTTGCCCCGGCACTATTGATGAAGTCAAAGCACTGGATAATATCAATCTGGATATTATTGCTGAAGATTTTATTACCGTCATTGGCAGTAATGGCGCCGGAAAAACCACGCTTCTTAATATTATTGCCGGTGTATATCCACCAGAACGGGGCGGCAAGCTCATTGTAAATGGTAGAGATATCGCCAATCTGAGCGAGCATGGGC
>JAAXQM010000164.1 GCA_012974295.1 Dehalococcoidales bacterium | reverse complement strand
TCATACTTCAAATAATATCGAGTGAATATATCGAATTCATGTTCAATGCTGGTACACATTGGTAGAGATGTCATACCCACAAGTTTAGCTAGGCCCAGGTACATGGGATAGGCAGCAATGGCTGCTGCATTCAGCTTATATATCTCGTTAATCGTGGGCAGGTCCGGGTGTTGAGAAAAACCCCGCAGTAGCACCATGTTTGCTGGATGGCAATTAGCAAGCTTTGCCCTCGCCCGAGCGATAAATTCATTGGTAATTTCCGCTGCTTTTTCAGCCTCAGGAGAATGAGCAATAACAACTCTTGGTGGCAATCCTTCCTGCTGTGGATCCGAATCATAAAGATCGCTTAAGAACCCCTCCCCATGGAAAACTGCTACAAAGCGGTGTTCCCTCACCGGCGAGACTGATATCAATACACCGCCGATATTCATCCCGTCCAGCAACATACATAATTCAATGCAAGTCTCGGTAGATATCCGCCCGGCCCGGCGATCTGTAACGAGGCCATCACCGTCTACAGTGCAGAAATTACCCCGAGCGGCGACGTCACCTGCTTTAAGCTCGATGTCGATGCCCAGAGCCTCCACAACACCACGACCCACAGTGAATTGCAGGGGATCGTATCCAAAGAGAGCGAGATGGCCAGGGGCACTGCCCGGGGTGATCCCCGGAGCAATAGGATCGATCATTCCACAGATGCCCTCTGTGGCCAGTTGATCGCAGTAATACGATTCTGGATGGAGTCGATCTGGCAATCTCTTTTATTTGCTCAAGCCCGATCATCCGGCCTCCTTGTCTTGCAGCACTACCACTCCAGGCAGAGTTTTCCCCTCAAGGAACTTCAATGAGGCCCCTCCACCGGTAGAGATATGGCTCATCTTGTCTGTCAAACCCATCTCAACTACAGCCTCAGCAGTTGAACCGCCACCAATGACGGTAGTTGCATCCAAACCTGCCAGTACATTTGCCATAGCCTCGGTACCCTTGCTGAACTTAGGAAACTCGAATACTCCTACCGGTCCATTCCAGATGATCGTTTTACTCTTGCGCAGCTCGGTCTCAAATAGCTCGATAGTGCGTGGACCTATGTCCATAATATACCAACTGGTAGGCACGTTGTCCACAGACACAGTCCTGGACCTGGCATCAGAGGCGAATCTATCGGCAACTACCACGTCACTGGGTAAAAGGAGAGGAACTCCCTTCTCGGCAGCTTTCTCTATCAACAACTTGGCCAAGCCTACTTTATCCTCCTTCTCATCCTTCACCGATGATTGGCCAACATTATACTGTAAAGCCCTTAGGAAGGTGGAGCTCATGCCACCGGCAATAAGCAGGGAATCCACCTTATCAATAATATTTTCCAAAATACCGATTTTGCTGTTTATCTTTGCCCCGCCAATGAGCACAGCGAGGGGACGCTCTGGATCATTTAGGGCCTTGTCCATTATATTTATCTCTTTCTCCATCAGTAAACCGGCGACAGCGGGAAGATATTTCGTCACACCTACAGTGGAGGCATGTGTTCTGTGGGCTGTACCGAAGGCATCATTGATAAAGATGTCAGCAAGTCGGGCAAGCTCCTCAGCAAAGCCGGAGTCATTTGTCTCCTCCTCAGGGTGAAAGCGCAAGTTCTCCAACAGGAGAATGCCCCCACCTTTTAGCCTATCTACTGCTTCCTCGACCTGGGGACCGATACAATCTACTGCCATCTCGACAGGTGAGGATAGAATCTCAGAGAGACGCCTGGCTACTGGAGCGAGCCTTAGCCCATCGACCACTTTCCCCCCGGGGCGCCCCAGATGGGAGCAGAGAATCACCTTAGCTTCCTTATCGGTGAGATACTTGATGGTCGGGAGCACCTCCCTAATGCGGGTATCATCGCTAATGGTTCCCGTATCTATATCTAAGGGAACGTTGAAGTCAACTCGGACCAGCACCCGTTTTCCGTTGACATCTATATCCCTTAAGGTCTTCTTATTCATTTTCCCTCTTTGTGCTCCAACTTTTCCTTTATCGCTCTTACTTCCGCAACTACCGCCGGATCGGCATCGAAGACACTTTTCCCGCTTAGATCTGCTTCCCTGATCTTTGGGTTATAGTTGATGAAGCCAAGCACCTCAAAATCAGGCAAGCTGCTCGTAATAAACTCGCGATCTGTATCGCTTTGGGTCTTAGAGCCCACTATATAGTACCTCTTGATACCCAAATCTCCTACCAGTCCCTTAATCGCCTCAGCCGTCTGAATACTCCTTCTCCCTGGCTCGACGACGATGATCAAGATATCCACCGCCTGTGCGGTCCCGCGACCGATATGCTCCACTCCAGCGTCCATATCCATGATAACCACATCGGACTCCCTAAAGAGAAGGTGACTCATTAGGCTTTTAAGAAGAGCACTCTCCGGGCACATACAACCACCCCCTCCTGACTTGACCGTGCCCATTATAAGCAACCTGATTCCATCTATTTTCACCGAGAATCGTTCAGGGATGTCATCAACCCTGGGGTTTAGCTTGAAGAATGGGGCTCCGCTCCCCGGCTTAGCCCCGGTGCGCTCCTCGATAAGATCCTCCAGTTCAGCTATGGGGGTGATTTGTTGTGCCTGAGCCTGAGTAAGACCGAGAGCCATGGCGAAATTGGCATCTGGGTCTGCATCTATGGCGATTACATTGTTACCCTCAGCTGCATAGAGGTGTGCCAAAAGGCTTGCCAGTGTTGTCTTTCCTACACCCCCCTTTCCGGTGATCGCTAGTTTAATCATTTTTCAACCTCACTAGTTATTTTTCGAGTTTATACTACGTTTCATTGGGTTAAAACATTATTGTTTTGAAGAGATGATCCATTTTTTATCTATGCCAGAGGAGCGAGTTCAGGGACGGAGAGAATGGTCTATAGACTAAATTTACCTCTTTGCTTGTGTCACGTGAATGAGATCTGGAAAGGACGAAATAATCCGCTGGGTGATCCCATCGGCGTCCAGATTATACTTAGCGCGTAGGATTTCCTGAGAACCATGTGCAACGAACTCGTCAGGCAGCCCGATGCCCTCTAATCGAAGATCTGATATATGGGCGGTTTTTAAAAGCTCGTCAACTACGCTGCCGAATCCACCGCAAAGAGCGTTCTCCTCCACAGTGACCACCCGCCTGGTGCGGCGAGCCACGTCAAGGATCAGTGATGAGTCCAGGGGCTTGACGAAACGTGCATTAACTACAGTGCATTCAACGCCCTTTCCTGCCAGCCTCTCAGCCGCCTCCATGGCAGGTGCTACGGTAGCCCCGATAGCAAGAATGCTGACATCATCTCCCTTGCGGAGCACCTCACCCTTCCCAATAGGTATTTCTTCACATATGTCATCCAGCGGCACACCAGACCCCGAGCCTCTGGGATAGCGAAGTGCAAATGGGCGTTTCGCCCTTACCGCGGTATTAAGGAAGTGCTGAAGTTCGTTTTCATCCTTGGGAGATGCGAGCACCAGATTAGGGATAAAGCTAAGATAGGAGAGATCGAATGTTCCCTGGTGAGTCTTACCATCATCGCCTACTATACCTCCACGATCGATGGCAAATATCACCGGCAGATTCTGTATGCAAACGTCGTGAATTATCTGGTCCAGGGCGCGCTG
>JAAXQM010000079.1 GCA_012974295.1 Dehalococcoidales bacterium | reverse complement strand
TAGCTATCTATCCTGCCCTATCTTCAATAGAATCCTGACTTTATGAGGCCGCTGAAAAAGAGGTGCAGGATACTTCTTGCTGGGGGTCTGGGGGGTGTCCCCCAGCTTTAAAAAAGTCCCTCAAGATTGGGGGATTAGTGGGTTGATTGAGACTATTTCAGCAGTCTCTTAATATGTGGTCGTACCGTTTAGTGTCGGTGGGTAGTAAACAGTTTGTCGGTAAAATGTCAGTGAAGGTATAATGGTTCTTGCGAAGCACCAGTGGTTTGAATATGATAGAGGCGAGGCAGGATTGGCAAGCTTTTCAGCCTAATCGTTCCAGAAAAAGCGGGCGGAGGATATCTTTTTGGTATTCGGGCTGAACTGGAAGAAGGCTATACCGTGATGGTTGTCCCCGCCTGTCTTAGCATCGAAAACGCAGGAGGTATACCACCCTCCGGAGCGCAGCCCCGATACCTCAAGGCTCAAATCCTTGCTTGCGCCCTTGAAGAAATCGCCTGCGGGTATCTTGTTGCCGGCGGGGAACTCGATTGTGGCACCGGCGTCGAATAGGCGCGTGAAAGTGGCTTCGTCCTTGGTGTTGACAGCAGTGGTGAAAGTGTTAACCGCTTTGATGCCCTTCTTCAGGATGCCCTTGTACATTACTCCCAAGTATTCGGTCACACGCTTGAGCCCCAGTATCCTTATCATCGCCCCGAACTGGGCTATCGAGGCCACTATACCCTTGAAACCGTTGCTTCTTATCAGTATGATGGAGTTTCTACCGAAGTCCCAGTGGGCGCGGAGGCTCTCGATCTTTAGCTCACTGCCCTCCTCCACGATATGGTAGACAAGATAGCAGTGCACTTCGGTAATGGCACCGTTGGAGAGGGTGGTATGGATCGATACTTCCCTCGCCATTTCGTTGTCAATGATAATGTCCTGGTGGACTGTGAACTTGATCTTATTCGGACCGATGAACATGTCGTAGAAACGGCCGAGGCCGTCCTCGCCTTTGCGCACATCCTTGCCCTTTCGGTTTATACCGGCGCCTACCGGGTCCTCCACAACGGCCGATGAAGAGAACAGGCTCAACCAGCCCTCCCTGTCATGTTTATGTACAAGCTCAGGGGACTTTTCAACCAGCGCGATTAATTTTCCTTTATCCATTGGGTGCAACCTTTCGTAACAGACTATTTATACAGCCATATACTTTATGAGACCTCTGAAAAAGAGGTGCAGGATACTTCCTGCCGGGGGTCTGGTGGTGTCCCCCAGCTTTAAAAGTCCCCCAATCTTGGGGGATTAGGGGGTTGATTGAGACTACTTCAGCAATTTCTTTGATATTAATATCGAAATTCCACCTAATGTTTCCGTGTTTATTAAGTTGTGATCAAAGGAGGCGTTGTCATAAATGCGAGGGGGCGCAAGCCCAAAACGAATGCGTTGTATTGGGTGAAGCAATTTATGTAGATGCCGCCCTTTCATATTCCTCTAATAAAGTCTTAAAAACCTCTTTAACAGAGATGATTTTATCTGTCCTACAGGCATTAGCTCCCGCAAAAGCAAATCCTTTTTCAAGGTTTCCCTTTTTAGCATTGGTCAATGCAAGCGCAATACAGTACGGTGATTTTTTGGGATTACAGCTTTTCAAACATTTCCAGGGACATTTAAAAGGCTTTTTTACTCCTAATGACACCTCTTCAAGAAACTTATTCTGTATAGCTCTCCCTGGCAAACCAACGGGACTGTCAATTATGATAAGTTCTTCTTCATTACAATTTATGTATGCCTCCTTGAATTCCATGGAAGCATCACATTCGTGAGTTGTAACAAACCTGGTTGCCATCTGCACTCCCTGAGCCCCTAATTGGATAAATTTATGAATATCAGCACCCGTATATATGCCTCCTGCAGCGATTACTGGAATACTTTTATTGTAATGCTGCTCATAGGGCTTAATAATGGAGATCACATCCGGCAGTAGCTTTTCCAACATATAGCCGGGATCATCGATCTGCTCCTTTTTAAATCCGAGGTGTCCACCAGCTAATGGACCCTCAATAACCACAGCATCTGGCACGTGATTGTAGTTTTTCCCCCAGTATTGAAATATAAGTTTAGCCGCTCTTGCAGAAGATACAATAGGAACAACCTTGGTTGTGCCTTTTCTCGAGGTATCCAGTGACGCTATTATAGGATTTCTGAGTGCAAGTCCTGCGCCAAGAAAAATCAAATCTACACCTTCATCTACAGAAGCCTCTACGAGTTCATCAAAATCTGAAAGGGCTACCATTATATTTACACCAATAACGCCCTTTGTCATCTCCCTTGCCCTTTTTATTTCTTTGCGCAAGGCCCTTTTATTTGCTTCCTTGAAATTTGTGTTTAAATCAGGCTCAAACATACCAATGCCAGTAGCAGCGATAACTCCAATACCACCCTCATTTGCAACAGCTGAGGCTAAACCTGATAAAGAAACACCAACGCCCATTCCTCCTTGAACGATTGCCAGGTTAGCTTCCAAATCACCAATTTGCAGCTTTGGTATCTTCCTAGAACTCATATATTACATTCCTTCAATAAGCTATAGAACTTTGTCTTACGTACACATAGACGAAATAGGGGGTTACCCTGTCCCCTTCATTTTAACATTTATGGAGTACATATCAATAGCTAGAGATAATTTGTAAACGATAGATGTCTTCAATAATGGCAAAGTCATTATTGAAGACTGCTGAAATAGTAGCAATTAACCCCCTAATCCCCCAATCTTGGAGGACTTTTAAAGCTGGGGGACACCCCTAGACCCCCGGCAGGAAGTATCCTGCACCTCTTTTTCAGCGGTCTCTTATAAATATCTCGAGGCAGCGGGCCATCAATAAAGCTCATCTCATTGCTCTCCGTATCTCTCGTTGAAGACTATCTCGTGTAGCTCCTTGCGGCCGGGACCTTTGGGCTGGTGTGCGGGATGGCCCACGGGGATTAGCTCCACAACCCTGATTCCTTGAGGGACTTTCAGGATGCCCTCGGCCTGTATGGCGTCGAACAGTCCGACGTGGACGGTTCCGAGGCCCAGCTCTACTGCAGCGAGCATTAGGTTCTGGGCTGCCAAGGCGACGTCGAACATATACCAGTCGCCCTTGTCGGTTACTGCCTCGCCCTCTTTGAAACCGGCCTTGCCCGTCTCGGCGCAGGCTACGAGCACGACGGGAACGGTGCGCACGGCATCGATGGCGGGGTTGGTGGAGGGCAGGGTATCGGCCAGCCTGGCCTTCACATCAGGGTCCTTGACAACGATCCACCTGACACACTGGAAGTTGACCCACGAAGGCGCCCAGCGTGCAGCATCCAGCAATGTCTCGATTTCACTATCTTTGACTGGGTCCGTACTGTACTTGCGTATACTGCGGCGGGTCCTTATGGCTTCCATAACTTCCATCGCTCAAATTCCTCCCTAAACTGAAATGCTTTTCCTGTGAACAACTACAGTGCAGTATATCTCGACCGGGGGAGTGAAGACAAGGCTGTTCACTTGTCAAATACATTGGGGATTACAACACGGTAGACATATTATTGCCAGGCGGGAAGTGCCTGTGACTTTACCTGTGAATAAGTAATGTAGTTATTAAATTACTATAATACCGCTGGAAAAGAGGTGCAGGGTACTTCCTGCTGGGGGCCTGGGGGTGTCCCCCAGCTTTAAAAAGTCCCACAAGATTGGGGGATTAGGGGGTTGATAAAAACTATTTCAGCTATCTCATTATGTGAGGTAGCGCTAGTGGTATTAAACTGGGGTTGAATGTTTATGCTAACAAATGGTAAGACTAAGATTGCCCTTGAGTAACGTCTGATTTCAACGTTACTCCAGTTAAGCAATGTTACTGAGGGATGGAACAAGAGGGTTGCATATAAGACTTCTGTTCTAAGAATTCTTTGCTCTTTATCAAGTCTTCTTTGCTATTAACCTCCAGGATTATTTCTCCATCAAAATGTACTTTCTGCAATTCATTAAGAATACCTATGCAATCTACTTCTCCTGTTCCCACAGGATAATGAGAGATAGGATTGCTTTTAACTCCATCGGTCAAATGAACCGAAGTAATTCCTGCCCCAAATTTCCTTATGAAGTCTATCGGTTCTACATTGGCTACATAAGCATGGACGGTATCTAGAACCAATCCAATTCCCTTTTCCATAAAGGGCTCAAACTCCTCTGGTTTCTGGAAAAGGGCGTTATTACGAGGTAAATTCTCAAGAGCTAATTCTATGTTTTTTGACCTGCAATAATGAAAGATTTCAAGGATGCTGTTCTCTGCTATTGCTCTGGCCCATTCCTTCATCTGTAAATATCCATCCGGCATTGCCAAAAAGTTGCCTGGATGCATTGTTACCTTATTTACCCCTATTTGCTGACAGAGGTCAATGCACCTTTTTGTCTCTTCAACTGCCACTTTTCGTATCCCCGTGTGGAATGAGGCAATATTGAGTTCCCCAAAGGGAAGGTGATAATTAACTACTCGAAACTGAGAAACCCCCTTCTTTATATCGCCTGCTACGGAGATTAGCGATTCCGCAGGAACAATACTCGGAGAACCCATTTCAATTATCTCGAAGTCATTTCCTAGTACAAATTCGGTAAAATCCTCTAACACTCTCAAGCATACTGTCGAAATATCCTCTATTTGTAAGTACTTGAAGTACTGCTCGATATTGCCTGCACATAAACCCATTGAAACTCCGAAGTTTCTCATGCCATATTTCATAACCGCTCCTCTTAGTTTGAAGTTGAAAGGGTATTAAAGCCCGATTGAGATATATGTGGTTGGGGTATACTTATGGACTTATACCACGAACAATAGAGCCTGTCAATGCCATGTACTTGTCCAGTATATTGGTAATACTTCACGGTTCGACCATGGTGGTTGCCATCTCGAGTGAAGCGAGTCAACCTCACTTTTTTCCTATCTACATGTACAAAGAGGTATTAAACGCTGAGTAGCCAAGGGCATCAGCTCCAGGCGTTGTTGGAGCGTATGCTTTGACCCCCTTATGATCACATCCCCCCGTGCCGATGATATCGGGATGCTCCCCTTTATAGCTCTGATATACAATAAAGCTTATCTTATAGCATGGGTGTGGATAGGGGCTGGATCTCTTCTTAAACTGATAGGGTATGTAGACATTAGTTAGGAAAGTGTATGTTGACATTGGCGAAGATGTTGGGCTAGAATAATTTAGTCGGAGGGGAAGTTACTCATGATTGAGATGACCATCGATAGCATCCGGATGAGCCTCATGAATTATCAGCGGGTAGTGATACTCAAGGAGAAGGGTGGAGAGCGCTACCTTCCTATCTGGATCGGCCCCGCGGAGGCGGACTCAATAGCGCTGAAATTGCAGGACGTGCAGGTACCCCGGCCGATGACCCATGACCTGTTGCGATCTGCGATAGAGGCTCTGGGTGCTTCTGTCAACTCAATCGTGGTAAACGACCTTCAAAATGATACCTTCTTTGCAAGGATCCTCCTTATTGTTGATGGGAGGGATATGGAGATCGATTCCCGTCCAAGTGACGCCATTGCCCTTGCGGTAAGGGTGGAAGTGCCGATTTATGCCGATGAGTCGGTGCTGGATAAAGCCGGGATACTGCTCCCCGGTAATGGTGAACAGGGTGAGCTTAGCGAGGATGAGCTGACCAAGCTGTCCCCCTTCAGGGACTTCATCGATACCCTGAACATGGATGATTTGGGGAAATCATAGCTCCTTATCGAGAGGTAGCACCATGGATGAAAAATTAATCAAGCGTTTAATGACGAACATAAAGTGTAGCGTATGCGGGGAGCATTACGACAGGGAAAATGTGAGGATTCTCGGTCGCTATACTGATTTATGGTTTGTTAGCGTTTGTTGTCTCAGCTGTCACAATCAGGGTTTAGTGGCTGCAGTGCTCAAGGAAGGCGAGTCGATCGAGTTGATTACCGACCTTACTGAAGATGAATATATGAAGTTCGGTAATACGGCAACGGTAGATGCCGATGACGTTCTGGACGTCCATGACTTCTTAAAAGATTTCGATGGAGATTTTGCACGCGTATTCATGGAGGGTGCAGGATAGGAAAGCGATAGCTTCTATATGATTAGTTGAATTAAGAAAGATTGTTGAAGTAGTCTGAATCAATCCCCTGATCTACCAAGATTGGGGGATTTTTTAGTGATGGGGGACCTCGATGGATTTGGGGGCACTTCGGTCCACCCCCTGACCTCAAATCCCGAACATATGAGTGCACATATTTTTCAGCGGTCTCCTTCTATATTCATACCAATCTTACTATGCCTTTGCTAACCTGAAGATTCAATATGAGAAGCCGTACAATTGTTGCTTCTTTCTAGATCAGGCCGCTTACCATTATAGTACGCTTTGCCTGTGACCCTAGCCACTTTAAGTGTATGCCTGGAAGCTCGGAGGGCTTTCTAGGCATTATTGCTTACTCAAGAATAAGCCGATTGGTCGATGCAGCCATGTGACTGGAGAAGGTAATATCTGCCAAGGAAGAGGGGATCGCGCCTACATCCCCGGGAATTTCCCAAGATGCTCACTATATAAGTAGGCGTTGATTGGGTAGTTTGGGCTTTGATTTACACCCCGATGGGTCGGGGGGGTTCTATACTTGTAGATTGTCCGAGTTAGTAGCACATGATATACTGATTCGGGTGAATGAAGTTGAATCGGTGGGAGGCGGCATTCAGGTTTACTGGGGTTGGGTTTTATATTGGTGCATGCATTGTCGGGGGGGTATATCTTGGAGTTTGGCTTGATAAGAAGGTTGATATTAGCCCTCTGTTTACCTTGCTCGGGCTTGGCCTGGGCTTATTTCTTGCTTTCTATGGAACATACCGCATGCTTATCCCCGCTATCGGCAATAGGAAGGATAAGGGGGATTAGTGGCTAGATTTGGCCGGCGGCAGCGTATCCTGATTATCGTCCTAATTTCCTTTAGCTTAATAGCATTAGGAGCAGTCTTTTTCCCCATTTCTATGCCCCATTTTCAACTCGCTCCTGAAAAACCATGGCATGATCTCCCGATTACCAATACTATGATTGCTGCCTGGCTTACCATCATTGTAATTGGGATTCTCTCGTATTTCGCCACACGTAAGATGAAGCTTGTGCCTCGGGGGCTGCAGAACATAATGGAGGTTGTTCTAGAGGCACTCATAGGTTTCGTGGAGAGCATCGCGGGAAAGGACAACGGGCGTAAATTTTTCCCCATAGTTGCCACCATCTTCATCTTTGTCATTGCTAATGCCTGGCTGGCGCTCTTCCCCGGCTTCATGAGCATAGGTATATGGGAGACAGAAATTGTTCATGGTGTTGAAGAGACTGTGCTTGTACCTTTCTTTAGGGGGGCGAATACCGATGTAAATTTCCCCCTTGCACTGGCTCTCGTTTCATTTATCTTTGTAGAGTTCTGGGGCTTTAAGGCTCATGGCTTCACCAGCTATATGGGCAAGTTTATCAATTTTCGTCAGTACTTTGGTGGTTGGGGAAAGTTGCTGCGGGGCCAGGTCGGCAGCGGTATGGGCATGCTATTTACCGGGATTATAGATATATTTGTAGGCTTCGTCGAGTTGTTAAGTGAGTTGATACGTATCGTCAGCTTTACCTTTCGTCTATTCGGCAATATGACCGCCGGGGAGATCCTGGTTTTCTCGATGATGTTTCTGATTCCCTGGGTAGCGGCAGTGCCGTTCATGGGATTGGAGCTTTTTATTGGTTTTGTTCAGGCTCTCATCTTCTGTGGTTTGACCGTGGTTTTCCTGGTTATGGCAGTTGCTCCTCACGAGGAGCATTAATATATATTAAATGTGAAAGGGGGATAAATTATGGATGCCGAAACTATGAAGTTGCTAGCTGCAGCAATAGCCATTGGCTTTGGCGCCCTGGGACCTGGCTTGGGGATTGGTATGTTGGGATATGGCGCCATGCAGGCGTTGGGACGCAATCCCGAAGCAAAGGGGCCCATCCAGACTAATATGATCCTGGCTATCGCCTTCGCTGAGGCTATCGCAATCTATGCCCTCATCGTGGCTATTATGCTGATCTTCATCGCATGATCGCATGATTTCCGGGCTCCAATCTAGAAAGACGAGTTGATATGGGCGCTATAGGAATTGACTGGCAGGTTTTACTGGCTCAATTTGTAAACTTCGCTATTCTTTTTGGCCTCCTATCTGTCCTGCTGTATAAACCGATGCGCCGGATGCTCGATGAACGCTCTAATAAAATCAAGGAGAGCATGGAGCAGGCAGAGCAGATCAAGGAGCAGATGACCAAGAGCGAGGAGCAGGTTAAGCTGCAACTGGATACTGCCCGCAGGGAGGGGCAGGATATATTGGCTCAAGCGGCTCAAATGGGAGAGCGCCTCAAGGAGGAGGCAAAAGGGGAGGCAAGGCAGGAGGCGGAGGTTATCGTCGCCCGGGCACGCACTGAGATAGAGCGGGAGCGTGACCAGGCTATCGATGAGGTCAAGCGCGAGTTTGTTGACCTGGCGATAACTGCTGCCGAGAAGGTGGTCAATGAGAGCCTGGATCGGGAGAAGCACCGGCGCCTCATAGAGGAGGTACTGGAGCAGGCACCGAAGAGAGAAGGTTGATGGTGGGGGTTACGACAAAGGAGGGTTAATGGCGCGGGTTGCGGCTAAAAGGCATGCACAGGCGGCGTTTCAGATCGCGTTAGAGCGAGACGAATTAGAGATTTGGCGGGGGGACCTGGAGCGGCTCTCTGTATTGGTAGAGGATCCCCTTATATTTGCCTTTTTAGAAAGCCCGCGGATGAATTTTGAGGAAAAAACAAGGATCTTGCGCCAGGGACTCGAGGGGGTTAACCCCCTGGTAATAAACTTAGCCTTACTAATGGTAACACGTGGGAGGTTAGATCTGGTAGCCGATATGGTCCTTGAGTACGGATGGCTGGTTGATGAACATCGAGGAATCGCCCATGCCGAAGTGGCGACAGCTGTCCCCATAGAGCTTAAAGAAAAAGACAAGCTGGTTCGATATCTCGGCGATTTGGTAGGGCTGAAGATCGCTCTCACCGACAGGGTTGATCCCTCAATTATCGGCGGGCTTGTAGCCAGGGTGGGCGATAAGATCATTGATGGCAGCACTAGGTCCCGGCTTCACGCTCTCAGAGCAAGCCTGTTGAAATAGGTTCAAATCGGAGGTTTTTCATTCTCCGCGTTAGTGTGATAGGGCTGATTGGAAGGTCACTCGCGGAGATGGGTTGACGGGATAGATAGGAGGTTATAACAAGATGGCTCGTGCTCAAGATTTCACTGCAATTATAAAACAGCAGATCGAGCAGTTTGGCGCAACAGTAACAATGGTTGATGTGGGTGTGGTGGTGGAGGTGGGTGATGGTATTGCCCGTATTCACGGGCTATCCGGTGTCAAATCCAGCGAATTGCTACAGTTCCCTAATGATGTAATCGGTATTGCCCTGAACCTGGAGGAGGATAGCGTTGGAGCGGTGATCCTCGGCGGGGGGGAAGGTGTGAAAGAGGGGGACGAGGTGCGTTCCACCGGGCGGATCGCTGAGGTTCCAGTAGGTGATGGCCTTATAGGTCGGGTAATTGATCCTTTAGGTGAACCCCTCGATGGCAAGGGACCGCTGAAATACGAAAAAACTCGGCCGGTAGAGCGAGTGGCTCCCAACGTTGTAACACGCAAGTCGGTGGATACCTCTGTCCATACTGGGATCAAGGCTATAGATAGCATGATCCCTCTGGGGCGCGGGCAGCGTGAGCTCATCATCGGTGACCGTGCTACTGGTAAGACCGCCATTGGTATTGACACTATCATTAGCCAGAAAGGTGGCGACCTCACCTGCATATATGTTGCAATAGGTCAGAAGACCTCTAAGGTAGCACAAACGGTGGCTGTACTTGAGCAATACGGCGCGATGGAGCATACCATCGTTGTATCAGCCCAGGCATCAGACTCAGCGGCGCTGCAGTACCTTGCACCATATGCTGGTTGTTCTATCGGGGAGGAGTTTATGGAGCAAGGGAAAGATGCCCTTATTATCTATGATGACCTCTCCAAGCACGCATGGGCCTATCGTCAGATTTCTTTACTTCTGCGTCGACCCCCAGGTCGTGAGGCATACCCGGGTGACGTCTTCTATCTCCACAGCCGCCTCCTCGAGCGCGCTGCTAAGTTAGCGGATGAGCATGGCGGCGGCTCACTTACTGCTCTGCCTATTATCGAAACCCAGGCTGGCGATATCTCAGCATATATTCCTACCAACGTAATATCTATTACCGACGGACAGATATATCTGGAGAGCGACCTGTTTAATGCCGGCGTACGGCCGGCACTGAATGTAGGCCTCAGCGTGTCCAGGGTTGGTGGCTCTGCCCAGACGCGCGCAATGAAGAAAGTAGCGGGGAAATTAAGAATGGACCTTGCACAGTACAGGGAGCTAGTGACCTT
>JAAXQM010000279.1 GCA_012974295.1 Dehalococcoidales bacterium | reverse complement strand
TTCCAAGGTGGTTATCGGCCGACATATCGAAAATGCCGCTGATGCCGATAAAATTTGTAATCTCCTCTATGCTGCCTCTGATATCAGCCCTGGCCTCCGCAAGCGAATCAGCAGACTCATAGGGTTCCGCAACTGGTAGTTCCTCAAGGGCCATAACCACCATTTGAAGGGCGTCCCACGCATGCCCGCCAAAGGTATTGATAGTGCCATTGCCGTATATGGCCTCGTAGTCATCCCTATACTGCGTCAGGACTTCTTTCTGAAGGTCATCGGCCGGAATGTCGTCAGCAATTATCAGTTTGCCCGCGGGGAAAATAACCCCGTTGGCGGCTGCTCCTGCCGCATCAATAAATGCCTGATTGGCAATTCCGTGGCTGCAAAACAGTGGCATTTCCATCTGCAGCGTCTGCATGTCCAGGGCAACGATGGCCGATCCTTTGTCGGTATCCCAACAGACTACTGCTTCAGCATCCGTGCCCCCGATATGGGTAAGCTGAGACTGCATGCTGCTGTCACCCTCGTTAAATACCTGATCATCTACAACCGTAATCCCATAGTCATCAGCATCATCTAAAAGGATTCCTCTACCTGTTGCTCCAAATCCGGAGGTATTGCTTATGATGGCGATATCGTTGATATTCATGCTCGCAAGGTATGCGTAGATTTCGGCGATCGCCTCTTTATCTGTCTGCGGGGTCTTGAATATCCAATACCGCTCGCCTACGGGTTCTACAATTCCGATGTTGGCAGCACAGGAAACAAGTGGGATCTCTGCCGTGGTTATCGTATCGAGAATGGCCAGGCTATTACCACTAGTTGTGGGCCCGATAATGGCCAGCACTTCGTCCTGCTCGATAAGCTTGGTCGCCAGCGTGACGCACTTTTCTGAATTGGTCTCGTCATTATAGACGATGACCTCCAGAAGATGTCCGTTGATTCCACCCGCATCGTTAATCTGGTCTACTACCATATTTACCGTGTTCTGTTCAGGAACGCCAAGGTTAGAGGCGCCGCCAGTAGTAGAGAACAAAGCGCCTACCTTGTAGGTCACTACCTCTTCCTCGGTGCTGCTGCAATTGGCGGAGACGGCAACCAATGCCACCACCATAAGTAGCATTACCGACATTGTTAGGTACTTTTTCATATATCTTTCCTCCCTTGTTTAATCCTCTCGCATAATATATCAGACTTTGTCGTTTTCAACAACTATACTACATATAGTCTCCCCCTTCTCTTGCTGTCTGTGTGGCAGAGAGTATAGCATATAAAATCAATTGGTGCAAGGTTTGACTCTTAAGGTTCTCCATTAGTAAGTATGAAACTCTGACATCACAGCCAGGATTAGCTGCTATTATCCTCATCCGGAAGTTTTCCATGTTACGGTAGCCATAATCCACCCTCTGAAGGTCTAAATGCCCTTGTTCTGATATCGACCACTGACAGTCAGCAAGCAGTGTATAATAAGAGACTGCTGAAAAAGAGGTGCAGGATACTTCCTGCCCAGGGGTCTGGGGGTGTCCCCCAGCTTTAGAAGTCCCCCAAGATTGGGTGATTAGGGGGTTGATTGAGTCTATTGCAGCAATCTCAATAATATCGACCTATAAAAGGCGCAATGAAAAACTATCTCAAGAGACAAACAGCGGGAACTTTAGGCAGGTGGCTCCTTATTCTTGCAGGAACCATTTTCTTGGTGCTCGCCGTTATTGGTGTAATCTTGCCTCTTGTACCTACTACTCCTTTCCTCTTATTAGCTGCTGCATGTTATGCCAGAGGTTCAAAAAGATTTAGCAATTGGCTCCTGGGTAACAGGTTTTTTGGAAAAGTTATTAAGAACTACCGGGAGGGAAAAGGAATCACGTTGAAATTGAAGGTTTTATCTATTTCACTCCTGTGGATAACGATAGGGTGTTCAGTTGCTTTCGCCATTCACATTCTTGCTGTTCAAATTATTCTGATACTTATAGCCTTTGGCGTCACCTTGCACATTATGTTCCTTCCAACACCGCGCCAGTTGTGATTGAGCTCTGTATGATCGAAGCAGGGGGTTACCCAAGATAAGTAGCCCCCTGCTTACTGTATCTCCCACTAATATTTCGCTTCCTCAATTAGGCGATTTCGTCATACAGATCAACCGACATGTCCCCATCAAGAAGAGGCAGTATCACGTCAAACAGATCTTTGAGATAGGGTGTTGAAGCATGCTGCAAAAAAGCGTCCATGTCCTTATATTTCTCAAAAACCATAAACGTTGCCGGATCATTCTGCGCTCGATTTAGACTGTAAAGCAATGTTCCTTCTTCTTTCCTCGCCTTAGGGAGCACCTCTCGGAAGGCTTCCTCGATCTTAGCTTCCGCCCCACTTTTGGCTTTGAGTTTTGCAACGACCGTAAGCATCACACCTCCTTCATTTAGTTACCGGTTAGATAATAATACTGGATGAGTTTGGCTCGTTTCTGGTATATAATCGTAACAGTTCAACATCCTTTTTAGAGTGTCAGAGCCAAGAATCCAAAACTGTTATGTAGTATAGCATAAACTTAAGTCCTCAAGTTAAAATTTGTCAATTCAATATTGACATACAGAATACAAGTCAGTAGGATACAAGTCTACCTAATAAAAATTCAGTGGAGTTTTGCAGTTGAAGGAGAGGAACAGAAATATGCAAGAGAACAATACAGAGAATCAGAGCTTACAGGGAGGAATGGGTCTTATAACAAGGTATCATCCCTTGCATGAACTCTTAGGCATGACGGTTGAGCCACTGGACGATGACAGTTTCTGCATAAAATTTGCAATGAGAGATGATCTGTGCGGATATCCAGGGGGGGGTATCCTGTATGGAGGAGTTATAGCTGCGGTGATAGATATTATAGGAGGCGTTACTGTTTCCTGGAATCGGATAAAGGATGTAAAAGAAC
>JAAXQM010000104.1 GCA_012974295.1 Dehalococcoidales bacterium | reverse complement strand
GTATTAAGCTCGGAGACAATAGTATCTGCCTCCTCCTGGCTCCCAATATCAATCTTCTTTTTATCCATAAAACCAAGAAGAGCGGCGGTGAAGCCCTCTTTTGTTGCCATTTTCTCCAGCTGGGCATCTATAGACCAGTACTCATGGGGGATGAAGCCTTCGATCTCTCTTTCCCGGTCAACAATCATTCTCAGGGCCACGGATTGCACCCGTCCTGCAGAGAGCCCGCGTCTCACTTTCTGACTGAGAAGAGGGCTTATCTTATAGCCGACAAGCCTGTCCAGGATGCGGCGCGCCTGCTGAGCATTAACCTTGTCCATATCGATATCCCTGGGGTGACGAAAGGCTTCCGCTACCGCTTCCTGAGTAATCTCATGAAAAACCACACGCTTTAGTAGCATACTATCCAGCTTGGCTGCCTGAACCAGATGCCAGGATATGGCCTCACCCTCGCGATCGGGGTCGGTGGCGAGGTATATCGCCGAGGCGTCTTTCGATTTCTCCTTTATCTCCTTAACCACCGCCCTCTTCTCTTTGGGAACCTCGTATGTGGGCGTAAAGCCGGCCTTAACATCCACACCCAGGGTTTTCCTCGGTAGATCCCTCACATGTCCTACGGAGGCTTTTACACTATAGCCACGGCCCAGCATCCTGCCTATTGTTTTCGCCTTAGCCGGCGATTCTACAATGACCAACTTATTTGCCATTATTCCACCTTAACCCGGTAGTCCTCCCTGGTCTCCCGCGCAACGATATAGTTCATGCCACCAACCTGCTTTACCATCCCTTTAAGCTCCATCATCGCCAGGGTACTGGACACTGCAGCGATAGGGAGATTCGACTGACGTCCTACCTCATCGATATGGGTTGGCTCGGGGGATAGGTCTCGCAATATACGTAAAATACGCGTTTCAGTATCCGTGGCGGGAACAGTCTCCTTTGCCTCAACGTGTTGCACCGCCATTGTGAGGTTGAGCTCCTCGAGTATGTCATTAGCCCCCCGTACCAGCTTCGCCCCTTCCTGGATCAATCGATTGGTTCCGCGGCTCACGGCGGATAGTACACTCCCGGGAACGGCGAAGACCTCGCGGTTTTGCTCCAGGGCGAGGCCTGCAGTGATTAGAGCACCGCTCGTCTCCCCCGCTTCGATTACCACAACCCCAAGACTTAGCCCGCTCATGATCCGATTTCTCAGGGGGAAATTCTCCCGCCTGGGAGAAGCACCCAAGGGAAACTCGCTAACCAGTGCCCCGTGCTCCATAACCTCACGTGCCAGTTTCACATGATCCCTGGGGTATACAGTGTCCAACCCGCAACCGAAGACGGCGATGCTCCACCCACCAGCGTCAAGGGCAGCGCGGTGGGCCGTGGCATCAATCCCTTTAGCCAGGCCGCTCACGATGGTGATCCTATTCCTTGCCAGATCGCCCACGATCTGCTCGGTGACTTCCCTACCGTAGTAGGTAGGACGACGGCTACCCACCACAGCCACGGGCCAATCATCATCCAGGGTAAAGCACCCCCTCACATAAAGCACCGGTGGAGGATCGTATATCTCCTTAAGCCTGGAGGGGTAGGCCTTATCTTTCAAGGTAAGCACCGTTACCTTATAACGGTCCAGCTTCTCCATCTCGGCATCGAGGGAGATCTTGGGGCGCATTGCTACAATCGCCTCAACAGACCGTTGGTCGAGCCCGGCCATCTCCAGCTCTGCGGCACTGGCATGCCAGGCCCGTTCCAGCCCTCCGAAATGCTGCTCCAGCTTGGAGAACCTGGCTCGCCCGATCCCCGGAATCAGGGTGAATCCTACGCAGTACTTGGTGTCGCTCATAAGTTAGGTTATTGTAGCACAGTGGTTGAAGTAAGCCAAATAGCTATACTCGTCTAGTATATTTGTAATATATCATCGTTCGCCTGTTCTTCCCTGTCATTGCGAGGACCCTTAGCGACGAAGCACATCCCGGGGGTGATGGTGAGACGCTGATATTACCGCGCTATGATGTGATGGGGGCCGGTTGAATGGGGGTATATCCCCCAGCTTGAAAAAGTCCCCCAATCTTAGGGGATTAAGGGGTGGGTCAGGCCATTTCAATCTCTATCTATACGAGCGAGATTAGTACTCATGCGGCACAAAGGAAGTGATTGTGAGAAGTAAGCATTAAAGGACGAGGGGGTTATAGGTTTTCCTGAGGACAACCTTTTGGCAAGCACGTTGTTTGCTTCAATTTAGAGAAGTAGCCCCTGTTCTGTGATTCCCACTTCCTGATTACATCGCGCCCCATATGCCTGAGGCCGACATCCGTCCACCGCCCCCTGAGAAAGAGCTTGGTTATATTAGCCCGCGAATAATAGGCTTTCAGGGCTTGCACGGTTTGGCGCTGCATCTCCACAGGTGACAGATTATCAGGACAGTGAACCACATGGCCACCATCGAATAGTTGCCAGTCATTGGGAAACTTGTCGGTGATAAATTGTCCGCTGCTCTTTACTGCGTTATAAAGCTTGCTGCCTAAAATAGGGACAAGGATACAGAGCTGGAGGCTGTCTACTCCCAATCTATGATAGATATCGGTGTAGGCCATCAGTTCCACTAGCTCCTCATCCTCGGCCACATCTGCCCTGACCTGCGCTATCCACTTAGGAGTTATCTTATACTCGATCATTTTCTTTAGCAGGTCTTTGACTCTGGCCTTGTTGGCATCGAAATTGTCATCATAGAAAAAGATGCGCCGGTGCTTGAACCGCGATATCTCGTCAATAACACTATCCGTGGAGCGGTACCG
Source organism: Dehalococcoidales bacterium (assembly GCA_012974295.1). Classification (GTDB taxonomy): domain Bacteria; phylum Chloroflexota; class Dehalococcoidia; order E44-bin15; family E44-bin15; genus JAAXQM01. The sequence goes on along the minus strand of JAAXQM010000104.1, from coordinate 872 downwards.
GTATTTCCTGCCGAACATGGCGGTAACGGAGCAGAAGGTGCAGTCAAAGGGGCAGCCCCTGGATGTAGAAACCGGGGTGATCTGCATGCGCTTCCCATTAGTGTCTACCCCGTCTACTATAGAGAAATCGGGAAAGGGCACAGTATCAAGGTTTTCTAGCGGGCTGCCATTGATGATCTTCTCCCCGCCATTACTAACCAGATCACATATCACCGACTCAGCTTCCCCGGTTACTACGTGATCCGCATACTGCGCTGCCTCCTCGGGAACAAACGTAGCATGGCTGCCGCCGATGATCACTCTTCCCTTAGGATTGAGCTGCCTGAATTTCTCGGCTATCTCGTAGCCGTGGGGGGCAGTAGCCGTTATCATTGAGAGTCCCAGGACATCCGAGTCTTTGATCCGGGAATAGTCTATCTCTTTCATATTCTCGTTGTAGACGGTGACATCGTGCCCCTCGTTTTTTAGTATTGTACCGAGGTAGATGGGTCCCAGTAGTGGCAGGTATTTTATAAAAGCGCTGTAGAAATTATAGAAGGGGGTCTTTGGTTCAATGATAGAAACCTTCATACTTTTTACTTCCTTTAGGGTTCACCTATGTTATGTTGCCATATTATAACATAGTACCATCACGTGAACAAATACGTTTTATCGTAATGCCCGGCACGCTGTACCAACCACAACTGTATCAATAATAATCGCTTTTTCCCATTAAATGTGAGATCGCTGAAAAGAGGTGACCCGAGGCCGACAGGTCGGCCGACGCTTCGGTCTATAATCAGGGTTGGGGGTCTCCCCAATATATCGGGGCTGCTTTAAAAATCCCCAAAGATAGGGGGATATAGGAGGTTGATTGTGAATACTTCAGCAGT
>JAAXQM010000070.1 GCA_012974295.1 Dehalococcoidales bacterium | reverse complement strand
CACGTCTATACCTGGCTTCTCGCTGGACAGACTCTCAAGCAAATGCAAGTTTATATCGTACAAGATGAGACGGCATGGGTTCTTACTTTTACCACTGCGCCCGCTTGCTGGAGTCAATATGAAGCTACCTTTGATACTATAACTGATAGCTTTCAGCTGTTGAACTAAGTGTTCCTCAATCCCATAGCGTTGACAGCTCAGCTCACCCTGAAGTCCCATTTCGCTGACTTCACGTACTATTGACAAATAAAGCTCCCTATTCCGCTTTGTATCTAGTACACTAGCAGAGAGTGAGATTGTATGCTCAACTATTAATCATTACAATCTTGGAGAATTTGCGACAGAGCTATCTCTATAATAGCCGCATGGCAAAGGTCCACTAGGGAGGGGCTGATAACTGGCGAGTTTGTGTGTGATTGGAGCGGCGGACTGGAAGACAGCTATCTAGATGACCATACTATTGCAGTAGCTAGCCAACCCGCATCTTTTGAAGCCTGTTCGCGCGCACCGCATGTGACCCCATTGTCTACGCCACAGTAAGAGTACCTGCTTGACAAATCCACAGACCCATGTTATCCTCGCTCATCTATAATATCTATTATTGAGACTACCAGAAAGGAGATCATAGCATGGGAAACGAGGAGCGTTTAATGGGAAACGAGGAGCGTTTCGAGACAGTATCTACACATCGACCTGGCGAGAAGGTGCTAAGGAAAAAGAGGCAGCCCAAGAGGAGGCTGAGAATTGCACCCAATATCCCCGAAGTATTTAAATTCCTCAAGGTCATAGTCACCGAGACCCCTTTTGTGCCCATGGTTGCGTTGCTCACTGTACTCTGGCTGCTTTTCTCCACCGTCTTCTATTATGTTGAGCATGGAGCCAGCGGCACAGAGATAACCGACTATTCCCACGCTCTATGGTGGGGAGTAGTAGCGATGACAACAATGGGCACAACTCATATTCCTGTAAGCGGGGCTGGGCAAATAGTCGGTGGAATATGGGCAGTCCTCGGGGCCATAATTTTCTATGGGGCGATTATCGCCAGCGTGACCACCTACTTCGCCCGGCGTAGAGAAGGGCGCGTGAAACAGATTATCTCTACAGTTACATATAACATGGAACGGCTAGAGCACTTATCCTCACCAGAGTTGGAGTTGTTAAAGGAAACCACCGTGAGGCTTATCGATACTGAGCTCCAGAAGCATAAGGAACGAGATTTGCAGTAAGTGCTGAAATGCTGGCGTATGATATGCCTGTTCACTAAAATTCCAGCATTGACAGGCAAATCTCCCCAGAGTACGCTCACTACGACAATACCCTATAATTAGCTTATGAGAATTATAGTCATTGCGATTACACTCATCACCTTAATTGCTGTAGTTGTGGTTTCCATTCTCTATGGTACAGATTTATTTATACCAGGCACAAAGCCAACGCCGACACCCACACCGACGCCTACTGTCGCACTGATGCCCGCGCCAACACCCACAGCTATTAATACATCCACTGTGACAGACTACGTGAGCCTTTTAGACAATCTTCACGAAGCTCAAGAACCTGTAATGGAGGGCTTCATATGCTAACTTAGTTCTGGATTGCCCGATCAAGTCGGGCAATGACAGGTGAAGCAGGACGCACGGATTAAAGGGTCATCATCTGGCTTGATCGGATGATCCAGGTAAGTAGAAGTCGGGAAATATTCCCTTCAGATCCACGGATTAGGGTCTCACTAACTAGCTTGACAGCTTGGTCAGATAAATATATTATGATGTCCACGCCACAACATGAAACAGATATCATCAAATGACTCCAGGAGTGGGCATCGTTTTAGCAACTCAGAAAAAGTATGAGGGAAGTTGTCCGGGCTTGAGCATGAGAATTATCTGATTGTCAGTTGAAATGAGAAAATAGCGGATAATGTAATTGACTTAAGAAATGTAAGATAATCAGGATCAGTGTGTGCATTTGTTGGACTAGAAGGAGAGGAAAATGATCAGAAGGGTGGCAATAGTTGGATATGCTCAATCCCATCATCAGCATAATATGCAAAAAACCAGAGAAGATATGGTCTTTGAAGTCTGCAAAGAGGCCCTGCATCATGCTGGTATTCTTAGGGAGGATCTGGATACTGTAATCACCGCCTCTACGGATTTCCTGGATGGAAGGACCATTTCAAGTGTCTTTCTCAGTATGGCAGTTGGAGCTTTCCTGAAGGATGAATCAAAGGTTGAGGAAGACGGGACTTTTGCGCTCTACTATGCTTTGATGAGAATCCTTGCCGGCACCCACGATGTAGCCCTGGTGGAAGCACATACGCAGGGCTCGACCTTAAATCCCCATCAAGTCAGCTTTTATACCCTTGATCCATTGTTTGATCGGCAGGTAGGTGTGCTCAATGATGTAGCGGCTGCTGGACTTCAGGCGAGAATGTATATGAACAGGCACAGTGTGTCGGAAGAGCATCTGGCAAAGGTAGCCGTTAAGAACATTGCCAATGCCGCTGAGAATCCTTGTGCGCACAGACAGATGCCAGACGTAAGCTTGGAAGACGTGATGAGTTCAAAACTATATTATGATCCGATCAGGGAGCTGACAATGTCTCCTATCAGCGACGGGGCATGTGCTTTAATACTGGCCTCCGAGGAGAAGGCCAGGGAGATTACCGATAAACCGGTATGGATAGAGGGGGTTGGTAGTTGCCAGGACCCCTATCTTCGGGACAGGAATATCCAAAACCTTGATTCCCTTAAGAGTGCTGCCAATACTGCCTACAAAATGGCCGGTGTAAAGGAGCCTTTGTCCGATCTGGATGTTGCCGAGGTTTCTGAGAAATTCGCCCACGAGGAATTGATGATTTACGAAGCCCTGGGTTTATGCCAGGAGGGTCAGGGGAAAAATTTAGTTGAAAGTGGAACAACTCGCAGAAATGGTGAGATGCCGGTAAATCCGAGTGGTGGAGCACTGGGTGCTGACCCTGTCTGTGCAACCGGATTAATAAGGGTAATAGAAGCGGCAAAGCAGGTTAGGGGTGAAGCGGGTGCATATCAGGTGCCCAATGTCCGCAGGGCTCTTGCCCATGGACAATTCGGTATTTGTGCCCAGAAAAACACGGTTTATATATTGGGAGGCAATGGATCATGAAGAGAAATGCTGCCATAATCGGTTGTGGACAAACCAAACATTCGAGTAAGCGACGAGATGTTAACGTTGCTGAAATGGTATCAGAAGCTGTCTATAATGCGCTGGAAGATGCCCAGGTCAGTATGCGTGAGGTAGATGCCTTTATTGTGGGCAATATGCCGGGATTCGGTGGTATTGCTCAGCCGGAACAATGGCTTGGGGATTGGATCGGTGCAGCGGGAAAACCTGTCATCAGGATTGCCACCGGTGGGACAACAGGTGGATCGGTTGGACAGGGTGCTTATTATCCTGTTGCTTCGGGCCTTCACGATGTAGTTGTCGCTGTCGCCTGGGAAAAGCATTCAGATAGTAAAGAGGCCGGTGCCACGAGCGGGCTCCTGCATGTAGGGCTGGGCAATTTATTCCACGCTGCCAGTTATGGATTGAATCTTAAGAACCTGATGGCCATGTCGATGGTAGGAGCGGCTGCCGGCGTTGCCGTTTATCAGGCAGTGTTTTACATGCACAGGTCCGGGTGCACCATTGAACACTTCGATATGGTAGCGGCAAAGGCAAGGCGAAATGCTGCCAGGAATAAATATGCACATCTTCAATGGCCGGGTTGCACTCCAGAGGATATTGCCGAGACCGAGCTTCTTGCATATCCTTTCAGGTATGGACATATCTGCCCGGCAAGCGATGGTGCCTCGGCTATTGTCGTGGCTGAAGAAAATCTGGCCAGGAAAAAAGCCAGGAGACCAGCCTGGTATAAAGGGCTCGCCTCCTACTCGGACGAGGAAAACCAGTTACAGAGTGAAAACTTTGGAGGTGTTGGAGTACTTGATCCCTCTGAACAAAGGGGATGCTGGGTATCAGCGATGAAGGCGTATGCGATGGCAGGAATTAAGGACCCACAAAAAGAGATTGATATGGCAGAGCTATATCAGCCATTTCCAAGCCAGGAGTTGATATTTGCCGAAAGATTGGGTTTATTTGATGAAGGCACGGCATGGATGGCACTTGAAAAGGGTGAGACCGATATTAACGGGAGAATGCCCCTTGATCCATCCGGCGGCGTCAATGCCACTAACGCTATTGGGTCCTCAGCCATGCAGCGCATTCTTGAATGCGCCCTCCAGATAATGGGAAAGGCGGAAGAGCATCAGGTGCCGAAAAAAGTCAGCAATGCCGTTGCCCATGGATGGGGGGGGGTAACCAATTACAGCACGGTGACAGTTTTGGGGGATTCCCCCGGGAGGTAAAGAAGATGGGATTTATTAAGGACGAACGACCGCAGACAATTTGTGTAGAAGGCACATGGAGTTTAAGTTCCTATCACTATAAGGGTTCCAAACTCCTGGAACAGTATGTTAAGGGGCTTAAGCAGAAGAAATTAATCGGTTCATTCTGCCCCGGCTGTGCAAAGGTAATTTTACCGCCCAGAAACCTGTGCGGAAGATGTCACCGGATAATGGATGGGCGAAAAACCGTTAGCGATAGGGGGACTATTACCTGCTATACAGTCAGTCCCGCAATCACGAAAGGAAAATTAAAGGTACTGGGAATGGATCCCGTAGAAACGGGCTTGATAAAGGATGGTGAGATCCTTATTCCGGTCTTTGTGAGATTCGATGGGTCCGATTCAAATACTGATACAATCTTATTAAACGCGGAACCAAAGGCTGTTCATATAGGTATGAGGGTTAAGGTTATCTGGGCGAAAGAGCCGCAAGGTGCCCTCAGCGATTTCGAGGGTGTCGAACCTATTTAATAATACCGCTTAACAAGAGGTGCAGGATACTTCCTGCAGGGGGTCTGGGGGTGTCCCCCAGCTCAAAACAGTCCCCCAAGATTGGGGGATATAGGGGTTTGATTGAGAGTATTTAAGCAGTCTCTTAATAAAGAGTACATATTAGTATCGCGTTAACAAGGGAGGGATATAAGGCATGAAAAGTGAATCTGAGATAATTGACGTAAAGACCTTGCCATTTACCGCTAACTTTATCTGGGCGACAGGATTCATGATGCAGAGGTTCATCGAAGAACTTGCCAGTAGAAAAATCCTGGGAGTAAAATGTCCCGGATGTGGGTATACTTATGTGCCCCCTAGGTCCAGATGTGGAAAATGTTATGCGAAAATAGAGGAGGAAAACCTGGTTACTCTCTCCGGTAAAGGTACACTCGTGAGCTATACGACAGGGCATGTAGCATTAGATGGGCAAGGGAATTTTATTGATTTGCAGGAGCCGGCGATAATCGGGGCAATTAAGTTAGAGGATGCGGATTCAACTATCTTCATGCCTATTGAGGGGATAGAGCCCCGGGATGTTGTTGAAGGGCTCAAAGTTGAGCTACAGTGGCGGGAAGAGACAAAAGGGGAACTGGAAGATATCAGGTGCTTCAAACCCGCTTAAGTGGGCAGAATCCGATAGGGAAAGGAGAATCATAAAATGCCTATTAATAAGGTTGTCGGTAGTTTCGATGCGGCAGTAAAGGATTTCTTTGATGGCGCTACCGTACTCATCGGTGGTTTCGGTACGCCCGGGGGGTGCCCGAGCTACCTCATGGAAGCTTTGGGTAAGCAAGGGGCAAAGGATCTAACTATCGTATGCAATAATGTGGGCTTCGGAAAAGAACTGATGAAGGTTGTGGCCATGTTCATGAAGGTGCCTGACTGGTGGTATGACGGCGGAGAGCTGACCAATAATCGGCAGGTGAAGAAAGCGATCGCTGCCTTCCCCGTGCTAGCCTCGCCATTATTGGTTTCCCCCTTTGAGAAGCAGCTCCGCGACGGCGAGGTTGAGATCGATATAGTTCCCCAGGGAACGCTGGCTGAACGCATTAGGGCTGCAAAAGCTGGTATTGGGGCCTTTTACTGCCCTGTAGGCCCGGGGACCATAGTAGAGAAGGGGAAAGAAGTAAGGGTTATCGATGGCAGGAAGCATGTCCTTGAGTATCCGATAAAGGCTGATTTTGGTCTGATCAGGGCGTATAAAGCGGACAGGCTGGGAAATCTGATCTATCGGGGCACATCCAGGACCTTTAACGCTACAATGGCAGGTGCTGCAAAGGTTACCATTGCCGAGGTGGATGAAGTTGTCGAGGTTGGAGAGCTTGACCCTGAGAGCATTGTGACCCCTGCTCTATATGTCGATATGGTAGCGGTAAGGCCTGAAGAGGGTCGTACGCAGATCGTGCAAAAGATAAGCAAGGAAGAACAGTTACGCAAGTAGGAGGCATCATGGCTGAGAAAGAACGGTTAAGTAGAGAGACCATAGCCTTTCGTGTGGCGAGGGAGTTTGAGGATGGAATGGTAGTGAACCTGGGGATCGGAATCCCTACACTGTGTCTTAACTACCCAACGCCGGATAAGGAGATATTGTACCAGACCGAGAATGGCTGCCTGAATTTTGGCTGCAACGCTACCCCGGAGGAAGCGGACTTCGATCTGGTCAATGCTGGGGGGCAAATGGTAACCACGAAGCCGGGTATGTCCCTGTTCTCCCACGACGAGTCCTTTGCCATGATTAGGGGGGGGCATATTGATCTGTGCGTTTTAGGTGTGATGCAGGTATCAGAGAAGGGCGATCTTGCCAATTGGTTGCTCCCCGAGCGGGGTATTGGCAGTATTGGTGGGGCGATGGATCTGGCAAGCAATGCAAAAAAGCTTATTGTGGTTACAGAGCATACTACAAAAGATGGTAAGCCAAAGATTGTGCATGAATGCACCTACGAGCTGACCGCTGTGGAGTGCGTTGATATGATTGTTACTGATCTGGCGGTGATCGATGTAACCGATAAGGGGCTGGTACTCAAGGAGGTGGCTCCCGGGTGGACGGTCGAGGAGGTTCAGGAGTTAACGGAGCCGAAGCTGATTATCGCACCTGATGTAAAGGAAGTACAGTTAATGTAATTCACTGCAGCTCCGGTTTAGGCAGGATAGGAGTAGTACTCCGCGTAGTTATGATACCGCTGAAAAAGAGGAGTAGGATACTTCCTGCTGGGGGTCTGGGGATATACCCCTGCTTTAAATTCCCCCAAGATTGGGGGATATAGGGGGTCCATTAAGACTATTTAAGCAGTCTTATATTTAGAATACGACGGCTAACAAAGATCGTAGAAAGAGGCAGGGATTTGGATTTCAAATTTACCAGTGAACAGGAGACCCTACGGCAGGAGGTTAGAGCCTGGCTAAAAAAAGAGATCCCAGCCAGGTGGTTTGAGCTCGGGGTTGCTCTATGGGAAGAGAATGATGAGATATGGGCCATTGCCCGGGAGTTCGAGCGCAAGCTGGCTGCAAAGGGCTGGCTGGCCCCGGGATACCCGTCGCAATATGGAGGAATAGATGCTACCTCTATGGAGCAGGCTATACTCAGTGAGGAAAAGGCATATGCCAGAGCACCAGCAATGCTCAGCGATGTTATAGCCGCGGGCTGGGTGGGTCCAACCATACTTCTTTTCGGTACCGAGGAGCAGAAGGAAAAGTATGTTGGTGGAATCGGCAGGGGGGAGATGGTTTTCTGTCTGGGATACAGCGAACCGGAGTCCGGCTCAGATCTAGCTGCGGTTCAGACCCTGGCGGTGGAGGAAGACGACCATTATATCATCAATGGCCAGAAGATATTCACCAGCCTGGCCCACCGTGCCGATTACTGCTGGCTGGCGGCAAGGACCGACCGCGATGCTCCCAAGCACAAGGGTATAAGTATGTTCATTATCGACATGAAGACGCCGGGCATTACAGTAAGCCCGTTGGTAAACATGTTGGGGTTCCACGAATTCAATGAGGTCTTTTTCGACAATGTCCGTGTTCCCAAAGAGAACATGGTGGGGGAAAAGAATCGTGGCTGGTACACCCTGATCGCTGCGCTCAACTTCGAACGCTCCGTAGTCTATATTCCTGCGGCAAACCGCCGAATAATAGAGGATCTGGCAAGCTATGCCAGAGAGACGCCCTGGGAGGGAGGGGTGTTGGCCGACAACCCGCTGGTTCGGCACAAGCTGGCGGATATGGCAATAGGCAACGAGGTCTGTCGCCTGCTTTGCTACCGTGTGGTGTGGATGCAGAGCAAGGGGATGATACCTGCCTATGAGACCTCTGCGTCCTATCTGCATACCGCAGAGCTCACACGCCGGCTGGGGCACACCGGTATGGAGATACTGGGCCTTTACGGGCAGTTGGACAAGCTTTCCAAGTGGGCACCCCTCAAGGGATCCATAAAGAGCCTGTGCCTCGGCTCGCTGGGCCTGGGTATTGGAGGCGGGACCAACGAGATCCAGCGCAACCTCATTGCCACCATAGGGCTGGGACTTCCTCGAGCATAGTGGTAGAGACTGCTACCTTCATACGTAAAGTTGCCGTAATATTAGAGACCACTGAAAAGAGGTGCAGGATACATCCTGCCGGCGGACTGCGGTGTCCCCCAGTAATAATAAATCCCCTAAGATTGGGGGATTAGGGGGTTGCTTGAGAGTATCTCCGCAGTCTCCTAGGGTTCGTGTAGCATAAATCCTATTTAATAGCCCTAATAAATATAGCGATATGTAAAAAGCTCTATGAAATAGTCTGTAGATGTCGAGCGAGGCGCTTCCCCAGTACAACAATAGTCATAGCAGGAGGAATACCTCCCGCTTCAGGGAGGATGCTAGTATCACAACAATAGAGGTTTTTTATAGGACTCTCAAGGTTAGTATCGACCAATTTCCCGATCCTTACTGTTCCTGCAGGATGAGTAAGGGTGATCCCAGTATGGTGGAGTTTATTAGGATCACACCCCGCTTTTATTAAAATATTCTCCGATGTATCACGACCGTATTGGATACGATTCCAATCTCTCTGGGTGAAACTTTTAGATACTTTGCCGTCAGGAGTTACCTGACCGGTTGCTTCATCTGAAATCTTGGCGAATAAACCAAGGGCCTTGCGAAAGCGATACAGCTTTAGTAGCGCACGAAGATGCTCATCTTGTATAAACTGCAAGTGCCATGTAATATACGGCTCAAGCATTGCGGAGAACAGAACTCCATTCTTCTTGTCATGATAACCAATGGTCATAGGATGCTCAAATCCGTTGCCCCTGCCCTCTTTCACGAAACCGAAGCTAAAGTTTGTCGGGTCTCCTGTAAACCAACTCCCCGCTTCTTGGAGCCCGCACCTCTGTAAAATTTCCGCTGTGTGGACGCCACCTGCACTGCATACGACCACTTTGGCTGTAATCTCGTATATTTGGCCGCCTCGACCGACAGCTCTAACTCCTACAGCAACACCGTTTTCGATGATTGCCTCTCTGACCTTTAAATGGGTTAGTAAAGTAGCACCATGTTCCACAGCCTCCATAGCGAATACCTTTGCCGTCCACTTGGCTTTGTGGGGACAGTTCATGCATTCCTCACAACCCACCCTGCATTTACTAAAATCAACATGACGATGTAGTGGTTCCCATTGCATGCCTAATTCGTTAGCCGCTTCCCAAATGCGCCTGGTCCCTGGCCCAATGAATTCATCGGGTGGTGGACTGACCCAGCATTCCCTTACCGCCTCATCCACAAGTTCTTGAGGGATATCCACATTGTATCTTTTCCAGTATTCGATATCTGGAGAGAACGCTGAGCCAAGGTATATATGAGTTCCACCTCCCACACCATGAGCCAGTGTCAGATTGTCGCCCTCTACAGTTCTCCTGAGAAATAGTCCTACATTCAATTCTTTTTCTACACGGAAGAGAGTATCCAGTCGGTTGCCAATAAAGCGTTCTCTGGTACCACCTTTTTCAATGAGGATTACCTTTTTCCCTCTTTTAGACAGTTCCTTGGCTACCGTACAACCTCCTGGTCCGGCGCCAACTACTACAACATCGGAATCAAGCTTCTTTACTGACTTGGGCATGATATTTCCTTTATTTATAGACTCACTGGAGTACATTGGGGGTATTATCGATTCGTGACAATGATCGATTATTGAGGAGGTAGTTCACATATTTGATAGGATTATGAAGCAACAGTGGATGTAGATCCCTTGCCTACCAGCTCTATTGGGTAATACTGGTTTCGGTAGTCTTCCCTTTTAATCATTGTCCTTGCCTCGCCGGTGCAGGATGATGTACAGAGCCCACAGCCATAACATTTGGAAAGGCTGACCGCGCTTGTCCCATTCACCATGCTATTGGCGCCAAAATGGCAACTATCTACACATATACCACAACCAGTACACTTATCCTTGTCAAGCGTGACTATATCAGGCCCAGGGCTGAAGACACCCCCCGCAGCCAGATGGGCTCTCATCGGAAAGCAAATCTCCTTTTCACAATGGCATAGTACATATGCCCATCCCTTTGAGTGCATACAGGCAAAAAAGGATGGCACCAGTCCCTCTTCGTGTAGATCGTGGAGGAGCGCTTTCGCTTCCTCTGGGGTCAGGTCCCTATGGTCATCGTCGGCTCTTCTGAACGCCTCGGCACCATATAGGACGAAGAGGTCCTTTACATAGGTTCCGTTCCTCTTACCCAGAGCTTTCTGGCATATACAGGGACCCACGGTGATCTCGGTATTTTCAAGGACAGATATTGCATCTATGAAATCTGTCGCTTGTTCATAAGTAATCACTTCGCCGGTGGGGAGCAAACGGCCAAGAAGGCGTGACAATATCGCTAAAACCGGCCTTCCTTTAACTTTAACGAAGAATCGCGTTGTTTTATCCAATAGCCTTATAACACTGGGCTCGATTCCTATATAGAAACTCGTCAGTGGAATTTGAAGTCGTCCGGCCTCCATTAGGTTTCCACCCGTTAATTTGTGGTGAGCCATTGCGCCTCCTTATTTGTATGAGACCTCTAAATAAGAGGTACAGGATACTTCCTGCCGGGGGTCTGGGGGTTGATCAAGAGCATTACAGCAGCCTCTTTGTACATTACTATTCGATTAACCCTTGCTCCTTCATTTTCTTGATTTCTTCCTCTCTCAATACCCTTTTGAATATTTTCTCCGTTACAGTTAATGGTAGATCATCTCTGAACTCTACAGAT
>JAAXQM010000067.1 GCA_012974295.1 Dehalococcoidales bacterium | reverse complement strand
GGAGTAGCTGTTGGCACAGATTCTTCACCTTCACCACAGGCGAATCCTGACACTAACATAATACCTATGAGCAATACCACAGCAATTCTAGCTATTCTCATCACCTACCTCTAGACCGGTGTAATGAGAATACTTCAGGGAGATTCGCCTGTCAACATGCATGGCATCATAGGTGGAGATAGTTGTGGGGGATTTGCCTTCACATCGGCAGTTGAGAATGTAACCATTGGTGAGTTCCTTGAGGCTAGTAATGGGGAAAGTTAAGTGCTCTACAACTTCTTTTTCCATGCCGTTCGGCACGGATTTAGCTATGGTGGTGGGCCATCCTGGGCTCGAACCAGGGACCTCAGTCTTATCAGGACTGCGCTCTAACCAGCTGAGCTAATGGCCCCTTTATATACTACCAAGAATATCATTGGACTTAAACAGAGTTTATTCTATCAAGGGGCTCACTATTAATCAAGACCTTATCCTGAGACTACTTAATTAACCTTAATCCCGGGGTGCGTCTCTTTCGGCGGTCTCCCCTTATGTGGCCTCTTGAAATAAAAACACCTTAACCTCTGGATAGTGGAAGGAATGCTTTACGAGTTAAACTAGCGATTTAGCAGGTCCAAAAAGAACGCTGCCTCATCGACCGACCTAGGAGATAGAGACTGAAAAGCCTCCATTTTTCTCCCTAGAAAGGAGGTGATCCAGCCGCAGCTTCCGCTACAGCTACCTTGTTACGACTTCGTCCCAGTCACCAGCCCCACCCTAGGCGACTACCTCCCCGAAGGGTTAGCCCATCGATTTCAGGTGTTGCCAACTTCCATGACGTGACGGGCGGTGTGTACAAGGCCCGAGAACGTATTCACCGCAGCATGCTGATCTGCGGTTACTAGCAGCTCCAACTTTATACAGGCGAGTTTCAGCCTGTAATCCGAACTGAGGATGGCTTTTTGGGATTTGCTCCGGATCGCTCCTTAGCTCCCCTCTGTACCACCCATTGTAGCGTGTGTGTAGCCCAAGGCGTAAGAGCCGTGCTGACTTGACGTCATCCCCACCTTCCTCCCCGTTTTACGGGGCAGTCTCGCCAGAAAAATATAACTGGCAACGAGGGTTGCGCTCGTTGCGGGACTTAACCCAACACCTCACGGCACGAGCTGACGACAGCCATGCAGCATCTGCACACCGGTCCCGAAGGACTGCCCAGTTTCCTGGACATTCCAATGCATGTCAAGCCTTGGTAAGGTTCTTCGCTTTGCATCGAATTAAACCACACGCTCCGCTGCTTGTGCGGGCCCCCGTCAATTCCTTTGAGTTTTAGTCTTGCGACCGTACTCCCCAGGCGGGATACTTAAGGCGTTAGCTTCGGCACGGAGGGGGTCGATACCCCCCATACCTAGTATCCATCGTTTGCGGCGTGGACTACCAGGGTATCTAATCCTGTTTGCTCCCCACGCTTTCGCGCCTCAGCGTCAGGAACAGCCCAGGGGGCCGCCTTCGCCACTGGTGTTCCTCCCGATATCTACGCATATCACCACTACACCGGGAATTCCACCCCCCTCTGCTGCCCTCAAGCCCTCCAGTTTCCCTGGCACCCTCCCGGTTAAGCCGGGAGATTTCACCAAAGACTTGAAGAGCCGCCTACACGCCCTTTACGCCCAATAATTCCGGATAACGCTCGCCTCCTACGTCTTACCGCGGCTGCTGGCACGTAGTTAGCCGAGACTTATTCCTCAGGTACCGTCATCATCTTCCCTGAGAAAAGGGGTTTACGACCCGAGGGCCTTCATCCCCCACGCGGCGTTGCTGCGTCAGGCTTTCACCCATTGCGCAATATTCCCTGCTGCTGCCTCCCGTAGGAGTCTGGGCCGTATCTCAGTCCCAGTGTGGCTGATCATCCTCTAAGACCAGCTACCGATCTCAGCCTTGGTGAGCCATTACCTCACCAACAAGCTAATCGGACGCAAGCCCGTCCTCAAGCGCCTCAACTTTCCTCCCTGACAGAATCAGAGAGCGTATGCGGTATTAGCCCCGATTTCTCGGGGTTATCCCCCACTTGAGGGTAGGTTCTTACGTGTTACTCACCCGTTTGCCACTGCTCGATAAATCGAGCCGTTCGGCTTGCATGCATTAGGCACGCCGCCAGCGTTAATCCTGAGCCAGGATCAAACTCTCCGAAAAAAAGAACCTTCCTTCCACTATCCAATTGTTAAGGTGCGATTACACAAGGTCATGTTACCACATGCCCTAATCCTTGTCAATATGTACAGTACAGAGGATATGCTCGTAATATGAGACGGCTGAAGTAGTCTTGACCCCCCTAGTTTTAGGGGACTTTCAAACTAGCGATGCCGGGCGATGCAAACCTTGGCCAGATAGTGAGCTACCCTTTCCCGCTTCTCAACGTCGCCTACTTGTACGTACCAAATGCAGCTTGGCTCCCCATGCCAGCCCTTTTCTGTGGTAGCGTCAGCAAAATCGGAAACACGTGCCTGCTCTGCCCATTTCTTACTGGTGTCGATAACCAGTGACTGTTTTACCTTTCTCCATCCTGCAGAGGCAAAATTCTTTGGGGAATAAAATGACCATCCAATATCTCTTTTCCATCCACGGAGCGTTATCTGACGACTAGCCCTTCTCTCAATTCGATTAGCAATCAGTTCGCAAAGCTCTTCAGCTTTAGAGCGCTCCCAGAAGTACTTCTCATACTTGAGCAGTTCACGGCTTATCTCTTCCTCCAATTCCCAAACACCTCTTTTTTTCTGTGGTGAGCATACCTCAGATAGCTTTGCCTGTCAAGCAATGCTACCGATAGCGAAAAGGCTCCACTCCATTAATTCAAAGTGTTTATTAATGAGAATGCTGGAATAGTCTTAATCAACCCCCTAATCCCCCAATATTGGGGGACTTTATAAAGCTGGGGGACACCCCCAGACCC
>JAAXQM010000175.1 GCA_012974295.1 Dehalococcoidales bacterium | reverse complement strand
ATCTTCGACATGTTTTTCACTCCCTTCAATCCCACCCAGTCCCAAAAGAACTGTTATTGACATAAGGATGCCCGCATCATTTGCTTTCCTGGCTGCCTCAATAACCTGATCAGAATTCACTCCTTTACCCACTCTTTGAAGTAATTCATCCGAGCCACTTTCTAAACCGGTATAAAAAATCCCCAATTTTAACTCTTTTAGAATTGCCAATTCATCCACGCCTCTTCTTAAAATATCCTGGGGAGTAGCGTAAGCAGCAATCCTTTCCAGGTTAGGTAACTTTTTATTCAGGTATTCAAGAATTTCTTTTAGCTTAGGAAAAGGGTAAGCTAAAGCATCGCCATCCTGCAGGAATACTCGTTTGCCATCCCACTGATCGAGTGGCGAGATCTGAACACCGGGGACATTTAGACCGTAGCTCACCAATGCAGCAAGGGCATCGATTTCCTTTATTATTTCCTCACTTTCTCTTATCTGTAATTTTGAACCGAAATAACCGCAAAAGGTACAAGTATTATTAGAACAACCATGGGTTAATGGAAGGAAATAACTTTTCCATTCACTCGGTGGGCGAATGATCATCGGTCTTCTAAAGGTCATATCAGATCCCCCTTGATTCTTTTGTGATTAATAAGCGTAACGGGGCTATCGCAATTGGATATATACGGTACAAAACATTTTTATGGTTGTACCGCGCCTACTAGGCTTCCTCCACAATATACATTATTGATTTACCTTCCGCTACCGGTGTGCTGTCCTCTAAAACCATCTCAGCCCTGGCTTCAATAAGCTTTCTCGTTTTCCTTGTTATACGGGAACTGACTAAGAGCTTCTGTCCTACACGAGCCGCATTATGAAGCCTGATTTCCATTTTTGCCGTGACGCAGTTTAACCCTTGAAAGAGGGGTACATAGGACATCGCTTCATCGAGAATGGCGGTAATTATCCCGCCGTGAACGACTCCGGGCCATCCCTGGTGATGTTCTTCAGGCGTGAACTCTGTCCTCACCGTCTCACCGTCCCCTTGTAGCTTTAACTTTAAACCGATAGGATTATCCCGGCCACAGGCAAAGCACATGGTGTAGTTATCAAGGTCTACGTCCCGCAGTGGAGGTCCGTTCCATTCTTTCATGTTATCTTCTTTGTTTTCATTCTATTAATGATTGCTGCTCGGCGCAGGTGGAGTTGCTGTATAGTGGAAATATCCTAGTCGGTCCTGATTATGCGCAATTCAGAGTGTGCCTCTGCGATGAGTGTGTCGTCTTCCAACCGTATCTCGCCATCGCACTTGACAGTGCGCTCGTTAACAGATTTTACCGTAGCGCTGAGAAGTAGACGCTGGCCGATCATGGCGGGTTTCCTATATTGCACCTCCATCTTGACCGTAACAGCGTAAAGGCCCTTGAAACCAGCAGCATATCCCATAACTTCATCAAGCATTGTGCATATGAGGCCGCCGTGAACGACTCCGGGCCATCCTTGATACAGATCCCCCGGGATGAATTCCGCTTTAACGCTTTCCCCCTCTTGATGGAAGTCGAGTTTGAGTCCGATGGTATTGTCGCGCCCGCAGGCAAAGCACATAGGGACATCTTTGGGATTCTGCAATGCCATATCTTTCCAAATGTTCATCTTTTCCCCCTTTTCGGTTTGGTGATGGAAGGGCTGCGCAGGTACAGTGGTTGAATAGTAGCGACATCGTCGCGTTCACCCCGTTCCAATCTCCTGTACCCCAGCTCGGCCAGGAATCCTGCGCGGCAGAATGTGTTATCCAGGATTACAGCCTTCTCCTCCATCATCTCCTCGATGCGACGGGCGAAATCATATGACCTCTCGGAAAAACGTCCGCAGAATACAGTTTTCGAGTTAATGCCTTCGCAGAGCTCCTCTACAGTAGTGATATGCTCCTCGATGAGCTGGTGCCACTCTCCGTTCTCCACCTGATACAGGGCAGTTGCGATCTCACCGCGCCCTGCGTCCTGTACCGGGCATATAGGGAGGCCAGTCTGGGCATGAGGGAAGGCCTCCGCCTCCAGCGTCCCAATGCTCACAAGTGGTATATCCATACCGAAGGCAAAACCCTTCGCCGTAGCAAATCCGACACGCAGGCCGTTGAAGCTTCCCGGGCCTTGGGATACGATAATGGCCTCGATTTTTCGTTCACATATGCTCTCCGCCTCAGTACCAAGTTCTATATTGGTTTGTTGGAGCAGGTTGAGAATATTGGGGATTAGCTCCACCGTGTGATTCTGCCCCGCAGGCCAGCTAAGTTCCGCCTCTACCTTGCCTGCGCTGGATATGGCAATGCTGGCGTTCTCCGTTGCGGTATCAATAGAAAGCTCCATTATTACACTTTTCACTTATTAACGGTTTCCCGTTCTTGATTAAGCTGTGAAAGCATTGTTATATAGCGATGTCCGCTGGGATTTAAGGCGAGATTGCGAACGGTGTCTGAGACGTAATTAATCTCTACCAATAGATGCTCTGGGGGGAGTACGTTACTCGCCTTATCTGCCCATTCCACAACGCAAACACCATTCCCGTAGAGATAATCGTCCAGCCCGAGATCGACGACTTCCTCTATACTGTCAAGGCGATAGATATCAATATGATACAAGGGGAGTCTCCCCATATATTGATTGATCACTACAAATGTGGGGCTGGTGGCATAGCCGGCGATGTCGAGACCCCATGCGATGCCCTGAGTAAGGCAGGTCTTGCCTGCTCCCAGTCCACCAACGAGCATAAATAGATCGCCGGGCTGGGCAAGCCTTCCCAGCCCAATACCCAGCCTTTGGGTCTCCTCCGGGCTCTCACTACAAAGGTTCATCAGATCTGCTCTTTTAGACCCGTTACTCCTAGCCTTTTTCCTTTGAGAAGTGCTCCCAGCCTTCTTTTTCAAGCTTTATCTCGTTACCATGTTCATCAATAG
>JAAXQM010000095.1 GCA_012974295.1 Dehalococcoidales bacterium | reverse complement strand
AAGAGCATAGGTGCTATTTACGACTGGCGGCGCGAGGTGATCACCTGCCTCCCGGATTACTACAAATGGACGCAATGGTTCTTCCTGAAGCTCTATGAAGCAGGACTTGCTTATCGGGGAAAGGCCCCGGTAAACTGGTGTCCCAAGTGCCAAACGGTGCTTGCTAATGAGCAGGTAATGGATGAGGGGTTGTGTGAGCGCTGTGATTCAGCGGTCATAAGAAAGGACCTGGAACAGTGGTTCTTCCGCATTACCGCATATGCTGAGAAGCTTCTCGACTTTAGCCGTATCCAGTGGCCGGAGCGAATAAAGACGATGCAGAAAAACTGGATCGGAAAGAGCCAGGGGGTGGAGATCGCCTTCGGACTTGAGGCTGGCTTAGCGGAGGGAGCAGGTTGTTCTCAGCAGGAATTTCGTGTCTTTACCACCCGCCCCGACACAATCTATGGTGTGACCTTTGCCGTTTTTGCACCGGAGCACCCGCTAGTTGAGCAGCTCACCACGGCGGAGCATAGGGACGAGGTAGCGCGCTATGTTGATAGGGCGCGACACCAATCAGATATCGAGCGAACCGCCACGGGGAGGGATAAGAGCGGCGTTTTCACCGGGTCTTATGCCATAAACAAGCTGAACGGGGAGAGGATTCCTATCTGGATTGCCGACTACGTGCTGATGAGCTATGGCACCGGGGCAGTGATGGCTGTCCCTGCCCATGATGAACGTGATTTCGAGTTCGCTAAAAGCTTCAATATCCCCATAAAAGTGGTCGTAGCCCCGCCGGATTGGTCAGGCAAGGAGCTAATGGAGGCTTATGTCGAGCCGGGCCTTATGGTAAATTCAGACCAGTTCGATGGCCTACCGAACGAACAGGGGATGGAAACCATCGCCGATTTCATTACAGAGAAAGGTTATGGAGGGCGGCAGACAACATACCGCCTTCGCGACTGGCTTATATCGCGGCAACGCTACTGGGGCGCCCCCATCCCTATCATCTATTGCGATAAATGCGGGCTCGTCCCGGTTCCTGCTGAGGAGCTACCGGTGCTCTTGCCGGAGGATGCTGAATTCAGGCCAACGGGAGAGTCACCACTCAAGCAATGTGAGGCCTTTGTAAACACCACCTGCCCCAACTGTAATAACGCAGCGCGACGGGAGACGGACACCATGGATACATTCCTGTGCTCCTCGTGGTACTTCTTACGCTACTCAAGTTCGGATTACAAGGATGCCCCTTTCGATGACGCTAAGTTGAAGTACTGGCTTCCTGTGGATCAATATACCGGCGGGGCGGAGCATGCCACCATGCACCTCCTTTATGCCCGCTTCTTTATTAAGGCACTTCGCGACCTGGGAATTGTGCATTTCGATGAGCCCTTTACCAGGCTCTTTAACCAGGGGATCATTGTCACTGAAGGAAAGAAGATGAGCAAGTCGCGGGGCAGGGTTATCAACCCGGACGAATATGTCACCGAGTTGGGCGCCGACGCTGTGCGTGCCTATCTCATGTTCGTTGGCCCCTGGGATCAGGGAGGGGAATGGGACGACCGCGGATTAAACGGGATCGCCCGCTGGCTAAATCGCATCTGGCTTCTTGTCCTGAGGGCGTATACTGAGGACGAGCGGAAAGAAACTGAAATAAAAAACTTAAGGCATACCACTCATAAGACTATCAAGCGGGTGAGCGAGGACCTGGAGAAGTTCAGATTCAACACTATGATCGCTGCCCTGATGGAGTTCACTAACTATCTGGGTAAGGTATATGAGGAGAGATCCGTCACTTCATCTGATTTCGGAGAGGCCATAGATACCCTTTTATTGCTCCTTGCGCCCACCGCTCCCCATTTTACAGAGGAGCTCTGGACAAGGAGCGGTCACCCGTATAGCATTCACAATCAGCCCTTTCCTGAATGGGACGAGGGACTGGTTGCCGAGGAGGAGTTCACGCTGGTAATCCAGGTAAATGGAAAGCTCCGCGATCGGGTTACGGTCCCTGTTACGATCACTGAGGAGGAGGTCCGTGAACTGGCACTTAGCCGGGAGCGAATAAAAACATATCTTAAGAATGGAGAGGGTTCCAGGATAATATACGTGCCACGCAGGCTGGTGAACATAATAATAGCTTGAGTATATCCATCAATTAGTGTATACTTCTGCTAATTTCCTTTGGGGGGGTAAATATTATGAAGCTATCATGTCTTCAAGAGAATCTGAGTAGGGGCTTGAGTATTGTGGGGAGAGCGGTAGCCACCAAGACCACGCTGCCAATCACTACTAACATTCTTTTAGTAACGGAAAAGTCACGGCTCAAGCTAGCGGCCACAAATCTAGAGATCGCCATCAGTTACTGGCTGGGTGCTAAGGTGGAAGAAGAAGGTGCGATCACTATCCCGGCACGACTCCTCACCGATTTTGTCAACTCACTGCCCAATGACAAGATCGGGATAACACTTTCCCCAAAGACCAAGGTCCTGGAGCTCAAGTGTGCGCGCTTTGAGGGCCGCATCAACGGAGTGGATGCTAACGAATTTCCCCCGATCCCATCTATAGGGGAGGGGGTAATGACAAGGATAGACCCCGAAGCCCTTCGGTTAGCAATCTCCCAGGTGGTTTTTGCTGCCGCTACCGAGGAGACACGGCCGGTACTCACCGGCATTCACTGCGAGTTTGATGGCAACACCCTCACCCTGGCCGCTGCCGATGGCTTCAGGCTTGCCGTACATAAGGCACCCTTAGCTGAGCCTGTAAAGGAGCGGACTGAGGTTATCATCCCTGCACGGGCCCTTGCCGAGCTTCACCGTCTCATCACGGATCAGGAGGAGCCTGTGGAGCTGACCATTAACCCGAATAAGAGCCAGGCACTATTTCGCCTTAAGGATATAGAGATGGTGTCCCAACTTATTCAGGGAACCTTTCCCAATTACAATCAGCTTATCCCACAGGGCTATAC
>JAAXQM010000083.1 GCA_012974295.1 Dehalococcoidales bacterium | reverse complement strand
CCTCACCCCCTGCGCCTTGCCAGAGGGAAATCCCTCTGGACTCCCCTTTACCACTGTCATTGCGAGAAGCGATAGCGACGAAGCAATCCTCGGAGTGGTAATGGGCGCTGAGATTGCCGCACCCCGACAAGTCGGGACTCGCAATGACAATGGGGCAAGGATGTGGTAGGGGATGTATTGAGGAAAACGTGTCAGTCGCAAGGCGAAAAAAGCCGAGCATAGAGGTAATATCGTAGGCAATAAAAAATCAGCCCCAAAAGTTCTGGCTTCCAGGGCTGATTTGTTTGATCTAGTATCTTTAACGAGTGGCTTCTTTATCCACTCTGTGTTTCTTATGTGGCGGACTTCGCCAGTGCATGTGTTCTAATTACGATCTTGTCATCCTCAACATCAACAAGCACCGTATCACCAGAGCTGAAATCACCGCGCAGGAAGGCCTCCGAGAGCGGGTCCTCCACTAAATCCTGAATCGCACGGCGCAATGGGCGCGCTCCAAAGACAGGATCGTAGCCCTTCTCGCCGAGCAGGTTTTTCGCGGCGTCGGTAGCCTCCATCTTTACGGCCTTCTCTGCAAGCTCCTGCCAAACCTCGCGAAGCATAAGGTCGACGATCTGATTGATATGCTCCTTGTTCAGGGCATGGAACACTATGGTACCGTCGATGCGGTTAAGGAACTCCGGCCGGAAGAAACGCTTCATTTCTTCGAGCACTTTTCCCTTCATCCTATCGTGGGCCTGCTTGTCACCTTTCGATTCTTCGGTCTTGGTGGCAAAACCCAGAGTTGTGTCCCTTTTTATCAGCTCAGCGCCGATATTGCTGGTCATGACGATAATGGTATTACGGAAATCGACCCGCCTTCCCTTGGCATCGGTGAGGTGCCCATCATCAAAGATCTGCAGGAGTATATTAAACACGTCGGGATGTGCCTTCTCGATCTCATCCAGCAGGATCGCCGAATAGCCCTTGCGCCTTACAGCCTCGGTGAGTTGTCCCCCTTCGTCGTAGCCGATATAACCGGGCGGTGCTCCAACAAGCCGAGCTACCGCGTGCTTCTCCATAAACTCCGACATGTCCAGCCTTATAAGGGCATCTCTGCCCCCGAACATGAACTCCGAGAGTACCCGAACAAGCTCCGTCTTACCAACTCCGGTTGGACCGAGGAAGATAAAGCTGCCAATGGGATGCCTGGGATCTTTCAGCCCGGCGCGAGCCCGCCTTACTGCCTTGGAGATTGCGGTGATCGCTTCGTCCTGACCTACTATGCGATGGTGCAATACCTCCTCCATTTGAAGAAGGCGTGTCGTTTCATCGTGAGCCAGGCTTGTCACCGGTATATTGGTCCACATACTGACAACCTCGGCGACATCCTCTGCAGTTACTACAAGCTGCTCCGCTTCTAGTTTCTCCTGCTGCTCTTCCTCTATCTCCTCTATCTTTTCGCCGTACTCAAGCTCGCTATCCCGCAGCTCTGCAGCACGCTCATACTCCTGGGAAGCGATGGCTTCCTCTTTATCACTCTGCACTGTTTTCAGAGTCTGCATCGCCTCCTTCAGGCTATCAGGTGTGTAGAGATACCTGATACGTACCCGGGAGGACGCCTCATCGATAAGGTCGATAGCCTTATCAGGGAGGAATCTATCGGAGATATATCTTGCCGCCAGCGCCGATGCCGTATTGATAGCCTCATCGCTTATGGTCAACTGATGATGCTCCTCGTATCGGCTCCTTATACCATATAGAATTGCTGTTGTTTCATCTATAGAAGGCTCTTCAACGGTAACTGGTTGAAACCTGCGCTCCAGTGCTGCATCTTTCTCCAGGTGTTTTCGAAAATCGTCAGCGGTTGTTGCCCCGATGCACTGTAACTCTCCGCGTGCTAATGGGGGCTTCAAAATACTTGAAGCGTCAACAGCGCCCTCTGCAGCGCCAGCCCCAACAATGGTGTGTATTTCGTCTATGAAGAGGCTGCAGTTGCCAGAAGTCTTCACTTCATCGATGACCTTCTTTAGCCGTTCCTCGAACTCGCCGCGGTACTTCGTCCCTGCCACCAGTGCCCCTATATCCAGCGTGAGCAATCGCTTATCCCGCAAGGTGTGCGGTACATCGCCTGACGCAATGCGATGGGCCAGTCCCTCTACAATTGCTGTCTTGCCTACTCCGGGCTCGCCAATAAGGCAGGGATTGTTTTTAGTGCGCCGACTGAGTATTTGAATAACCCGCTCGATCTCTTTATCGCGTCCGATAACAGGGTCAAGCTTCCCTTTTCTGGCTGCCTCGGTTAAATCCAAGCTGATTTGGTCCAGGGTAGGTGTTTTCGATGTGGTGCGGCTCCCGGGCTGACCCTGAGACACGCTCTGATTAAGGAGGCGTACCGTCTCAGCACGAACCTTATCAAGGCTTACGCCCAGGCTTTCCAGGACGCCAGCGGCCACACCTTCCTCCTCACGAAGTAGACCGAGAAGGAGATGCTCCGTGCCGATGTAATTGTGATTGAGACGTCGTGCCTCGTCTACCGCGAGCTCGATAACCCGCTTCGCTCTGGGAGTAAGGCCAATGTCCTGGCCAACGCTTTTTTCACCTCGCCCAATAATGTATTCTACGGCGCTGCGAACTTTTTCCAGGTCCACACCGAGGTTGGCAAGTACCTTGGCAGCTACACCTTCACCCTCACGAACTAAACCGAGTAGAATATGTTCTGTGCCAATATAGTTATGATTGAAGCGCTGAGCCTCCTCTTGGGACAGGCTAAGCACCTTGCGCGCTCTCTCTGTAAATTTTTCGAATCTACTTGACATCTCCCCTCCGAAATAGCATTAAAAACTAGAGGTTTACTATTTTTAGTCTATCACACAAATAGCAAAAAGGAAAGTTTCCGTAGCTGCAGTCCTTGACAGACTCCTATGAAATGTGTAATAAAGAATCATTGAGAAACGCCACCCACGAAAGCTAT
>JAAXQM010000022.1 GCA_012974295.1 Dehalococcoidales bacterium | reverse complement strand
ATATAAATCTAAAAAACTTCATAGCCACCCTCCGGCGAAATCCATTCTTCAGCAGTTCTAAACACCACAATCTTTAAATGTCGTCTGCAATATTACGACCGTAGAATTAGTTCGGCCGGTTGCCCTTGATGTGATTCGATAAACAGCTGGCTTAGAAGTAAGAGGATTACTTTCAATTGAATCATTTCCTGTACATTCAGCTGAGTCCCTAACCAACCGTTCGATAATATAGCGAGGGGCAGCCGCAACACCAGCTACGGCCCCGGCAAATACCCGTGAATCCGTATCATCCCAGTTAATCGACTCCCAAATAGGAACATCCGTTACGTCAGTATCCCATTCGTCATAAAGACCGTCGGTACCATCCCAATCTGGATTTACAAGACTATCGAGATCCCGTTCCCCCTCCCGCAAGACAATCTCTGCCGCCTGAAAGGCAACTTCACGGGAACCCTGATTTCCAGCCATCTTTTCCTGAAGGCCGGTGGACTGCATGGAGGCTATCCCCATGATCGCCATTACCAGCATCAGAAGCATTCCGACAATCAGGACGCTGCCCTTTTCGTTTTGAATCGATTTTCCGTAGCGGACCATAAAAGCTCCTCTATTTAAGGCCCAAATGCGGGGCGGTTCCTCAAGCGAATCGTCTGGCTGTACACTCGTCGCAAAAACCGGTCATCCATGGGGCCAATAACCGCGCCATTCACATTGTAAGTCGTCACCGTGTCGGCAGTTCTTTTGGTCTGATCGCTGGTGCGCAAAAAAAGACCTACGCGGACTGAACAGACGGCATTCCAATCTGCCACAGCGTCAGCCGTGACATAACTTGATACGCTACAGGTATCCGGTCCCATTTTGACCGAACTTTCACCATAGGTGATATGCATACTCTCTATGCCCTCAATAAGCTCAACAGCATTAGATGTACCCTGCTTCATATAAAGTGCCGGGACCCCATCGGGGTTATTTCTAACAAAAAAAGATTTAGTGCTTACTTTCTGAATCTGGGCCCCCTTTGAAAAAGAGTGCCCCAAGCTAGCTGTTGAATTTCCAGGACCTTCAGTGACAGCACCAGTATTATGATTAACTTGAGATTTCCCTGCGCTTGAGCCCATGGTTGTCACTTGAAAAACAGCGGCAGATTCGCAGTCTGAAATCATAGCTACATCAAACTGCCCTATACTGTCAGTAAGTAGCGTTTGCATTGTCACACTTGGATTATCCATTATTTTTGATATATAGACACTCTCAGTTGAATCAACAGAGCGCACAACAACAACATCACTACCAGAAAGCTCTTGATCGATACTGGCATCAAGTGTAGGGGTCCAAGTATTATCAGCATTTGCATTGAATCCACTTATAGGCTCATCAAACTTATAAACATAGGTTGTACTGTCATTGAGCGCATTAAAAGGTACAGACACATTACTGCAACCGGTATACCCCGCCATACGCATCTCTCGATTAAGTATCTCTACAGCAAACCGCCCGTTTTCCTGAAGACGTGCCATCGACTCCTGATACCTGAACGTATCGGTAGAACCCTTGAAGGTGCTGTAGACACCCCCCATGACAACCATACTGATCGCAACAGCAATAAGTATTTCAATGGGGCTATAGCCCTTCGTATTCCTCAGAGAACGGAACATCTTCATAACCGGCTCTCCACCTGAATCTGCTCTGTCACTCCGCTTTCGAGCCACTGCACAGTAATAGTCACATCGATGACAGGAGGTGCCGTGATGGACACCAGATCTACGGCAATTGAACCGTCGCCGGGGCCGGGCATCAAGCTTATCGCGTCCTTCCATGCCTGCATATCTTCAAGGGGTAGGCCCGTTACCGTACTGGTGCTTAGGTCGTCACCGATGGCCACCACGTAGTCTCCTGCGTTCTGCCAGTTGGACCTCATCCGGTCGAGAATGTCATATACGTGCTGATTGGCAAAAGTCCTCATCTGCGAACCGCCCGTGGACTGGAGGGCTCGGGCCTGCAGCCCGGCAAGGCCGAGGAGACCGACGGACAGAATCAATACAGCTACGAGCACCTCGATGAGCGTGAAACCTCTGCTGCTTTTAGATAATATTCTAAGGCCCATCTCCCCCCCCTTGTTATTGAACAAGTACGCGGCCCATCCTGTTAAACACAATCGAAGTAGTCTTCCCCCCACTAGTGAGAGTAAACGTACCATTACTAAATTGGCTGGGATTGTCTGTTCTTTGAGTAAAACCGGTGGGTAAAAAAGAGATGTGATTTTCGACATTCGTATTTCCAGATAGAGTGACACCACCGGAAAACTCATCAAACACTCTCAAAATAGACTCACCTACTTCCACCAACCCTATCCCGGGGACATCTTCAGTCTTTGAATCTACGAATACGATCCACCCCTGCTGCCATCCCCCAGAGGTGGTGCAGGCCGTGCCGTTTGCGCTCTTGCACATGGACACCCGCTCCCCTCTGGTAATGGCTTCGTTGCGGGTCACGTTAATGGCGGTCACGAAGTCGTTGGCCACCCCTTTGGTCCGTCCCGATTCGATGACGGATTTAAACGAGGGGACGGCAATCCCCATGACGATGGCTGCCACCGCGAGCCCGACAATCAGCTCAATTAAAGTAAAGCCACGCTCAGTCATAGAATGAACTCCATCAGAAAACCTAATTTGAAACAAGGAATTAGAAAAAATCTACATAAGCGTCCATTTATAGCATGGAAACCCAGGTTGTTTTCAAGAAACAATTTGAATTAAGTAAATAAAATCGCAAGGAAAGAGCGGGATTTTTGATTCAGACTGATGAGGCGGGGGGCTATAGCGCGTCTCCGCCCCATGGGCATGGACAGGGGCAGAGACAGGAGAGAAACTTACAACTTAGTCCCAGGCACTGCCGGTCCAGCGCTGAATAATGACGCGGCCGGTGGTGGCGCTGGTGATGCTGACCAGGAACTTCTTGCGCTCATTCAA
>JAAXQM010000041.1 GCA_012974295.1 Dehalococcoidales bacterium | reverse complement strand
CTGATTGTCACCGCTGAGCCCGATCCGAATATATATAAATCGGCGCGTAATATCGAGAGGACAAAGGTACTACCAGCATATATGCTAAATGTCGGCGATCTACTTTCGCACCGGATATTGGTGCTTACTGTGGCAGCGGTGAGGAGGATAGAGGAGATGGGTATACCGCAGACGAAAAAGCTGGTGAATGTCTAAGCAAGAAAAGTGGTATGTATAGTTGGCGAGTAAGTAAATATAGTTAACGAGACTTTATTTAGAGAAGAGTGAAAAGGATAAAAAGCGAGAAATGCAGATCCTGGAAGTATTGCGCCGCCCTATAATCTCGGAGAAGAGTACTGCCCTTCAGCAGGCGGATAAATATACCTTTGAAGTGTCACAAAATGCCACCAAACATCAAATTAAACAGGCTGTAGAGGTGGCGTTCAAGGTCAAGGTAGAGCGGGTTAATGTAATGACTGTAGCTCCCAAGTGGCGGGGTCCTGGTAGAAGAAGGGGCCAAACATCCTCTTGGAAGAAGGCGATAATTACACTTAAACCCGGGCAAAAGATTGAATTCTTCGAGGGATTATAAGTAGATGGTTACCTTTGTTCTTTTGATAGGTAATGGGGGCAACGTAATTGTATAAGTCAAAGAATAAGTTAAAGAAAGGTATAAGAGATGCCTCTTAAAGTATATAAACCGACATCGCCGGGTCGTAGGGGGATGACCGGTGCCAGCTTTGAGGAAATAACGAAGAAGAAACCTGAAAAATCGCTTCTTAAGCCCCTAAAAAAGAAGGCTGGTAGAAGCAATCAAGGGCGGATCACGGTTCGCCATAGGGGTGGTGGTGCAAAAAGGATGTATCGCGTTATAGACTTCAAGCGGGATAAACTGGGCATCCATGGTGAGGTATCGGCTATCGAATACGATCCGAATCGATCGGCGCGCCTCGCGCTTATCCACTACGCCGATGGTGAGAAGCGCTACATTCTTGCTCCACTTGGGATCAAGGTGGGGGATACTGTTTTAGCGGACAGCGATGCTGAAATAAAGATAGGCAATGCCCTGCCGCTTAAATCTATCCCCACAGGAACCTCAATTCACAATATTGAGCTTCACCGTGGCAAAGGGGGGCAGATGGTTAAGAGCGCTGGTGGAGTGGCTCAGCTTATGGCTAAAGAGGGTAGCTATGCCCTCTTGAGGATGCCCTCCGGCGAGTTAAGGCGGGTTCATATAGAGTGTTTTGCTACTATCGGTCAGGTGGGTAATGTTGACCATCAACACATTAATCTTGGTAAGGCGGGCAGGAAAAGGCATATAGGGATACGTCCTACAGTGCGCGGTTCGGCAATGACTCCCAGAGATCATCCCCATGGTGGCGGTGAGGGGAGATCCCCAATCGGTATGCCAGGACCTAAGACTCCATGGGGAAAGCCGGCATTGGGCTATGTTACCCGTAATAATAAGCTAACCGATAACATGATAGTAAGACGGAGAAAAAAGAGTTAGTTGAACAGCTAACCGGGCTATTTTGATATAAAGTACATTGTGATGCATGTGAGAGGTCGGGAAAATGTCTAGATCGTCAAAAAAGGGACCCTTTATCAGTTCAAAACTGCTGAAGAAGGTAGAGGTGCTTAATCAATCAGGACAGAAGGCAGTGATCAAAACATGGTCGCGTGCCTCGACTATTCTTCCAGAGATGATCGGGCATACTATTGGAGTGCATGATGGCAGGCGACACGTCCCCATTTTCATTACCGAGAATATGGTGGGGCACAAGTTAGGAGAGTTTGCTTCCACCAGGACATTCAGGGGACACTCCGCAAAATCGGAAAGGGTTGCCACGTTTAAGAAGAAGACAAAGAAGTAAGAATAATGGACGTACAAGCTACAGCAAGATATGTCAGGACATCGCCTCGAAAACTGCGTCCTATTGTAGACGTAGTGCGGGGCAAGAAGGTTGAGGAGGCATTGGTTATTCTCAGTTTGCTGCCCTCACCTTCAGCTCGTACTGTTGCTAAGGTGGTGAAGTCAGCAGCGGCCAATGCGGAGAATAACTTCGAGATGACGCCATCTGAATTAAGGATTGTTGGAATTTATGTTAATGGAGGGCGGAGCATGAAGCGCTTTCGTGCCGGAGCTAGAGGTAGGGCAAAGCCAATCATAAAACGCTCTAGCCATATTACAGTAACAGTTAAAGAGGAGGGATGAGTGGGGCAGAAGGTTCACCCGGTAGGATTTAGGCTCGGTATAAGCAAGGATTGGCAGGCAAAGTGGTATGCCGATAGGAACTATACGGAGCTATTACAGGAAGATCTGAAAATACGCAAAGCAATCGCGTCGAAATATTCAGCGGATGATGTAGCGCGCGTTGAGATCGAACGCGCTGCAACTCAGGTTACAGTAACCGTCTATACGGCGAGGCCAGGGATTGTTATTGGAAGAGGAGGACAGCGGGTCGATGAGATGAGGGGCATTTTAGAGAAGGTTGCCGGAAAACGAGTACGCCTGAATATTATGGAAGTAGCACGGCCCGAACAGGATGCTTATCTTGTAGCGAGAAGCATTGCACAGCAGATTCAGCGGCGAATTTCTCATAGGCGTGCCATGAAGCAGGCAATCTCTCGAGCTATGGAAAGTGGCGCACAGGGAATAAAGGTCACCTGCTCAGGCAGGCTTACTGGCTCTGAATATTCGAGGAAGGAGACACTGTTTAAGGGGAGAGTGCCCCTGCATACCCTGCGTGCCGATATAGATTATGGCCTGGCTGTGTCACATACAACTCTGGGTTGTACTGGAGTTAAGGTTTGGGTCTATAAAGGAGATATCATCCCTGAGTCTGAAAAGCGTAGAAAAGAAACTCCTCTGGTGGCACCAACTGTGGAACGAGAGGGGGTAGATGGGGAAGTTAAGATAGAGGATGAGGTCAGGGTTGAGGCGGGAGCAGAGGTAGAGGAGGTTAGGGTAGAAGGTGAAGCTAAGATAGGGGTGGAGGTTGGAGTAGGGGAGGAAACTAAGGCAGCTGAGAAGCCCAAGGCAGCTGAAAAGCCCAAGGCAGCAGAGAAGCCCAAGGCAGCAGAAAAGCCCAAGGCAACAGAAAAGCCCAAGGCAACAGAAAAGCCCAAGGCAACAGAAAAGCCCAAGGCAGCAGAAAAGCCCAAGGCAGCAGAAAAGCCCAAGGCAAAGAAAAAGGCTGATTCAGTAGTGGATGAGGGAAATTAGAAACAGCGCGCTGATTAAGAGGTAATATCGTGTTACAGCCGAGTAGAGTAAAGTATCGAAAACATCATCGCGGTCGTCGCCGGGGAGTGGCTCAGGCAGGCAATACGCTGTTATTTGGCGAGTTTGGGCTTCAAGCCCAGGGGGCTTGCTGGCTCACATCAAGGCAGATCGAAGCGGCTCGGCGTGCTATTATTCGACATGTGAGGCGTGGTGGAAAGGTATGGATCCGTGTCTTTCCCGATAAACCGGTAACCTCAAAACCTGCAGAGACGCGCATGGGTAAGGGAAAGGGAGCGGTGGACCATTGGGTTTGCGTAACCAGACCGGGAAGGATTATCTTCGAGATCGCTGGAGTAAGTGAGGAGGCGGCACGTGAATCTATGCGATTGGCTTCCCATAAGCTTCCCATACCAACCAAATTCTTATGTCGGGATACAGAGACCCATTACAGGGAGGATTCATAATTGAGAGTCCAGGAGATTCGCACCTTTGGTTCGATGGAGCTTGAAAACAAGCTTAACGAGTCGTATCGTGAGCTGTTTAATCTTCGATTTCGCCTCTCGACCAGGCAACTGGTGAATTATCACGAGATCGGTAAAGTGAAAAAGAGGATCGCCCGGATAAAAACCGTCATGAGGGAAATAGAACTCTCCACAGAGGAGTAATATGGTTACGTTAGCTAAAGAGGATAACAAAAGAAAAACAAGGGTGGGTCGTGTTGTCAGTGACAAGATGGATAAGACTGTGGTGGTGGCGGTAGAATTCTCAAGGCCTCATCGGTTATATAAAAAGCGTGTAAGGCGCATTAGTAAATTCAAGGCCCACGATGAGCAGAATACCTGTCATATCGGGGATGTAGTGCGGATAGAGGAAACGCGCCCACTTTCCAAGGATAAACGATGGAAAGTGTTAGATATATTGTCTAAAGGTGAACTAGTATGATTCAGCACATGAGCAGGGTGAGGGTAGCCGATAACACCGGGGCCAAGAGCATCATGTGCATAAATGTTCCCGGTGGAACTGGGAAGAGATACGCTCGTGTTGGCGACATTATAGTAGCCTCTGTTAAGGAGGCGACGCCGGGAGGAGTGGTAAAAAGAGGTGAAATAGTGAAGGCTGTAATCGTGCGTACAGCAAAACCCTATCGGCGGCGCGATGGGTCGTATATTAAATTCGATGATAACGCTGCGGTAATCCTTACCGATAAGAATAATCCTAAAGGAACGCGAATCTTCGGTCCGGTGGCACATGAGTTAAGGCGAAAGAATTTCATGAAGATCCTGTCTCTGGCTCCAGAAGTGCTATAAGGTGCTCTAAGATGAAGATAAAAAAAGATGACATAGTAGTCGTTATTGCCGGCAAAGACAAAGGGAAGAAGGGGAAGGTGCATCAATCCCTGCATGGTGAGCAGCGTGTAATGGTAGAGGGTGTCAATATGGTGAAGCGCCATACCAAGCCACGAGGAACAGTAAGACAAGCAGGTATCATTGAGCGAGAGGCCCCGATTAATATTTCTAACGTAATGCTTCAGTGTCCTAAATGTAATCGTCCTACGCGAGTCAGCTCTCGAACTATGGAGGATGGCAAGAAGGCAAGAGTGTGCTGCCAATGCCACGAGGTAATAAGTTAATGTCCCGATTGAAGGAAAAGTATAAAGAAGAAGTCATCCCTGCTATGATGAGAGATTACGGCTATAAGAGTGTAATGCAGGTACCTCGCCTGGAGAAGGTTGTTGTTAATATTGGCATGGGGGAGGCAACACAACAAGCCAATATCATAGAGGCAGCGGAGCGTGACCTGACTAGCATAACAGGACAACACCCGGTGATCACCAGGGCGAAGCGACCTATCGCCGGTTTTAAATTACGCAAGGGAATGCCTATCGGAATTATGGTAACGCTGCGCGGAGATCGGATGTATGATTTCTTCGATAAGCTGGTGAGTATTTCCTTGCCACGCCTTCGAGATTTTCAGGGTATATCCGGAAACTCCTTCGATGGCCGAGGTAATTATACGCTGGGACTAAAGGAGCAGATAATCTTCCCTGAGATCGAGTATGACAAGGTAGACAAGGTTCGAGGGATGGAGATTTCAGTAGTCACCACGGCTCGTAACAATGATGAAGGTAGAAGGTTTCTTGAACTCATGGGAATGCCGTTCTCACGAGAATCAAGAGCTGATGGGTAACTAGTGGGGTATCGATCAAGCAGCTATGTTCTCTTCGGAGACTGGCAATAAAAGTGAAAAGAGTGAAAGAATGGCGAAGGTATCTAGTATTGTAAAGTCGCAAAGAGTACCAAAGTATAAAGTGCAGAAAAGGAATCGCTGTAGCCGTTGTGGCAGGCCACGAGCCTTTATCCGCCAGTTTGGGCTGTGCCGCATATGCTTCAGAGAGCTCGCTCTACTGGGACAAATCCCGGGGGTGAGGAAGTCTAGCTGGTAAGAGGTGAAGCGATGGTAACCGATCCAATTGCCGATATGCTAACCAGAATAAGGAATGCTGTTCTTGCTAGGCACGAATTTACCCTCGTACCTTCCTCGAGAATGAAGCTCTCTATTGCTAAAATTCTCAAAGAGGAAGGCTTCATCAGGGATTACGAGGTTTTAAAAGGCCAGCCACAAAGGGTAATTAAGGTATATCTCAAGTATGTGGAGAAGGAGCCTGTGATCGCCGGACTTAAGCGAATATCCAAGCCCGGGTTAAGGATATATGTTCAGCGTAAAGAGATTCCGAGGGTATACGGGGGAACCGGTATAGCTATTATCTCCACTCCAAAAGGTGTGATGATAGGCCAGCAGGCATGGCGCCAGGGATTAGGTGGCGAAATGCTTTGCTATGTATGGTAACGGAGGAGTTAATGTCTCGTATTGGAAAGATGCCTATTCCATTACCTCCACAGGTTGAGGTTGACATAAAGGGAAACGCAGTACGGGTAAAGGGTCCCAATGGGGAACTTTCCCGCTCTTTTGACCCGGCGATGGATATTACATTAAATGAAGGTGTGCTTACTGTCTCTCGACATAGCGATAACCGGATTCACCGCTCGCTTCACGGGCTGACGCGAAGCCTTCTAGCCAATATGGTGGAGGGTGTGAGTAAGGGGTTTGAGAAGAATCTGGAGATTGTTGGTGTCGGATATCGCGCCCAAAAAGTCGGGGAGAAAGTAGTGCTTCAGGTGGGCTATTCACAGCATGTAGAGATTGTCACTCCTGCTGGAATATCTGTTGTTGTGCCGGAAGCGCAACGGATAAGCGTTCAGGGTATTGATAAGCAAATGGTAGGGGATGTAGCAGCGAAAATTCGTGCTGTAAGACCTCCAGATCACTATAAAGGCAAGGGAATAAGATATGCCGGTGAGAAGGTTCGTATCAAGCCGGGTAAATCAGGGAAGGTTGGTGCCAAGAGGTAATGCGCAGACAAGACACCAAATCAACCAGACAAAGATTACATGCCCGGGTGAGAAGGAAGGTTTCAGGTACGGCGGAACGCCCACGACTATGTGTTTATCGTAGCCTGAACCATATTTATGCCCAGGTGGTAGACGATAACTTGGATTGCACTATAATCTCAGCATCGACTCTAGAGCCAGGTGTGAGGTCTGAGGTGAAGGGGGAGAAGAAAGTGGCAGTTGCATCGCTTATAGGAAAAATGATAGCCAGTCGGGCAATGGAGAGGGGAATAGTGGGGGTAGTGTTTGACAGAGGCGGATACAAGTATCACGGTCGAGTAAAAGCTTTGGCAGAAGCTGCCAGAGAGGGAGGCTTGGTTTTTTAAATGGAGGGTATCGATTATAACGAGTTAACCCTGAACGAGAAACTTGTTGATATTAGGCGTGTAGCCAAGGTGGTAAAAGGAGGCAGGCGCTTCAGTTTCACCGCTCTGGTGGTCGTCGGCGATGGTCATGGGCGTGTGGGTGCTGGATTGGGGAGAGCCAAGGAGATACCAGAAGCTATTAGAAAGGGAGGAGCTATCGCCCGCAAGCAACTGGTAAGCGTGGCAATGAAAGATGGCACCATACCTTATAAGTTTGTCGCTAAATCGGGGGCTGCGAAGGTGCTACTAAAGCCAGCAGCGCCGGGAACAGGGTTGATAGCTGGTGGTGGGGTACGCGTGGTATTAGAGCTTGCCGGTATTACTGATATCCTCACCAAAAGCCAGGGGACCGATAATAAAATAAACGTAGTGCGAGCGACCATACTGGGATTAAGTCAGATAAGGGATCCACAGCAAATTTTAGCCAGGCGGAAGTCAAAGCCTCTAGGGGAGGAAACTATTGGATAAGCTGATAGTCACCTGGGTTAGAAGCGGCATTGGTCACCCTAAGGATCAGAAGCGAACGCTTCAGGCCTTGGGGTTTCGTCGACTAAACCAGACTGTTGAGCATAATGATTCGCCATCCGTTCGAGGCATGATTATGAAGGTAAAGCATCTAGTAACCGTGGAGGAGAACGGTGAAGCAGCATGAATTAGGCCCATCAACAGGGGCAAGACATAAACGAAAGCGAATAGGACGGGGCCTGGGAAGCGGTCATGGCAGGACTGCGGGAAAAGGTTCCAAAGGGCAGCTGGCGCGCGCTGGGCGCCATATTCGTCCTGGTTTTGAGGGTGGCCAAAACCCTTTGATCAAGCGCTTGCCTGAGAAGCGGGGCTTCACCAATATCTTCAGAGTAGAGTATGACACCATCAATATTACAGTCCTTAATCGATTTGAGGCGGATAGTGAGGTAACACCACAGCGGTTTGTGGAGGAGGGGCTGGTAAAATCATTAAGGAAACCGATAAAGATTCTAGGCAATGGAGAACTTCTAAAACCCCTTACGGTAAGTGCGCATAAATTTACGCAAACGGCAAGGAGTAAAATCGAGGCAGCCGGGGGAATGGTAGAGGAAATCGATAGTGAGTCAGGAACGAAGAGACACTAGACCTAAGTTGCTTCAGGCAATGATCGATGCCTTTGGTCAGGCTGACCTGAGGAAGAAGATACTGATCACCCTGGGTCTTCTGGTTATTTTCCGGTTCGTTGCCCACGTCCCTGTACCGGGTGCGGATCTTGAGGCCATGCGCGAATTCCTTGCAGGAGGCACTAGCGCAGGATCGCTGGTGGGGATGCTGGATCTCTTCAGCGGCGGGGCTATGAGGAATATGAGTATAGCTGCTCTAGGGGTTTATCCATATATAACTGCACTTATTCTCATGCAGCTACTAGTACCGATAATCCCTCGTCTTCAGGCTATTGCCCGGGAAGGTGATGCTGGGAGAGCGAGAATTAATCAGTTCACTCACTGGCTAACCGTGCCCTTGGCGGTTCTACAGGGTTACGCCCAGATGATATTGCTTCAGAGTCAGGGCATCTTTCCCCCCGGTAGTATCGGTCTATCCGGTGATGCACTTCTTCCAACCGTTACGATGATATTGGCGATGACAGTAGGAACGATGTTCCTTGTATGGCTTGGGGAATTGATTACCGAGTATGGTATCGGTAATGGCGTGTCGCTGATAATTTTTGCTGGCATCGTCAGTACCCTGCCAGTGATGATACAGCAAGGCTACCTGGCCCAGGGAGCCGGGGACCTGTGGGGGTTAGCCATTTTCGTCGCCCTAGCGCTGGCTATTTTAGTAACAATAGTTATCTTTACAGAGGCCCATCGACGCATTCCTGTACAGTATGCCAAGAGCCTGTATCGCGGTGGGAAGATGTTAAGGCAATCCGGTGGGACACACATACCAATTAGGGTTAACTCGGCGGGAATGATCCCGGTGATCTTCGCTATGGCGATGCTGATCTTTCCTGGTGTCGTTGCTAGCTATTTCGCGGCTGCACCCGGTAGTGATCCTAATTTCGCTAACACTATCCAGAATCTGTTCTCATCGACCAGCTGGTTTTACTGGGCAATGTACTTTTTCATGGTGATGGGTTTTACCTTCTTCTATGCCATGATAGTCTTTCAACAGCAGAATTTGGGGG
Organism: Dehalococcoidales bacterium; assembly: GCA_012974295.1. Lineage (GTDB taxonomy): Bacteria > Chloroflexota > Dehalococcoidia > E44-bin15 > E44-bin15 > JAAXQM01. The sequence goes on along the minus strand of JAAXQM010000041.1, from coordinate 1,478 downwards.
AGACTTTGCAGAGGCAGGGGGCTTTCGTGCCCGGAATTCGTCCTGGCAAGATTACGCAGCATTACCTTAACCGGGTAATTACCAGGATAACTTGGGGAGGCGCATTGTTCTTGGCTTTGGTAGCCATCTCGCCATTCCTTGTTCAGAATATTACTGGAGTTGCAGTTCTGACCTTACCGGCAATCGGTATGCTTATTGTGGTCGGCGTGGCGCTGGATACGATGAGGCAACTGGAGGCTCAACTAATGATGCGCCGCTACGAAGGTTTTCTCAAGTAAGGAGGGTTTTGTATGCGTTCTGTACTTCTAGGTGCACCAGGCTCAGGGAAGGGGACTCAAGCAGGAATAATCTCTGAGAAACTGGGCATTTCTCATATCGCCTCCGGCGATCTATTTCGGGAGGCAGCAAGCAGGGGTGATGATGTGGGGAATCAAGCGAAAACTTATATGGAGAAAGGGCTTCTGGTTCCTGACGAGATAACAATCAGGATGATACTGGAGCGCATCGGTGCTCCGGACTGCACTAAAGGATTTATACTCGATGGTTTCCCCAGAACGCTGGAGCAAGCAAAGGCACTGGATATAGCGATGGCAGAAAAGGGCGAAGCTATTGATCTGGTATTATATATCAAGGTTGGTACCGAGGAATTGGTTAGGCGCTTGAGCGGCCGATTTATCTGTCAGAGCTGCCAGACACCATATCATATAGTGTCCTCACCGTCGAAGGTAGAGGGTAAGTGTGACAAGTGCGACGGCGAGCTTTATCAGCGAGCTGATGACGTACCGGATACGGTAAGAAAACGAATTGATGTCTATTTGGATAAGACGACACCTCTCATTGATTACTATTCTGAAGCGGGTAAGTTAATTGAAATCAATGGAGAAGGGGAGATCGACGGCATCGGCGAAAGCCTTATCAAAGCCTTATCGTAAGAAAGAAATGGGAATAGTCGTTAAATCGCCAAAAGAGATAGAGATTATGCGACAGGCGGGGAGGATTGTAGCTGCCATCTTGGATATATTGAAGAAAAGGATTGAGCCTGGTATTATCACCCAGGAATTGGATACTATGACTGTTCACGAATTAAACCGACATGGTGCTGAATCATCATTCAAGGGCTACCGAGGTTTCCCTTCCCATTTGTGTGTATCCGTTAATGAGGAACTCGTTCATGGTATCCCGGGCAAGCGTAAGCTTAAAGATGGAGATATTGTTTCTTTGGATGTAGGTGCAGTGTATAATGGCTTTCATAGCGATGCTGCCATAACTGTCGGAGTGGGTAATATCAGCCGCCAGGCTGAGGCTCTTCTGGAGGCAACCGATGGTGCCTTGAACGCAGGGATAGCCAGCGCTCGATGCGGTGCTCATCTGGGGGATGTTTCAGCGGCGATCCAATCATTTGCGGAATCGCTGGGGTTCTCTGTAGTGCGTGAATATGTAGGTCATGGCATAGGCCACCAGATGCACGAAGACCCTCA
>JAAXQM010000119.1 GCA_012974295.1 Dehalococcoidales bacterium | reverse complement strand
CCTTAAGCGTCTTTATGAGTTACGAAAGCTTGAAAACCCGACCATTACCGGTATCGAGCCGATGGAGGTTCTGAATGCCTGCTTTCGTGTGCCGAAGGAGTTATTTAATGAATGGCTCAGTAACCTGCTGGACGAGCTTGAAGCGTCAGACAACGCTAGTAAAAGTCGTGCCCGTTTGATGCTTGTTGGCAGTGCTATAACGAATCCAGAGCTCATCGGATCTATAGAGGAGCTGGGGGGTTTGATAGTAACCGACGAACTCTGTACCGGTACCAGATACTGGTCCGACCCGGTGGTTCTTGATAAGAACAGTACCCCTGTTGAAGCCATCTCACGGCGCTACTTGAATAATTTCCCCTGCGCCCGTATGTTTCCTTCCGACGAGCGATTCAATCGCATACTTGACCTCGCACGTGATTTCAGGGTGGATGGCGTGATCAGCCAGATCATCAGGTACTGCGTTCCCTATGCTCATGACTTGCCACTCCTTACTGAGAAGCTTAAGGATAACGGGATACCAACGTTAGCCCTGGATGTGGAATACGGCACATCAGGGTCGGGGCAGATCCGAACTCGGGTTCAGGCTTTCTTGGAAATGCTGGAGGAAAAGCGAAGATGACAGGCCCCCAGGTGAGGGAAAACAAGCTTAACTCAATCATACGGGCTTGCCGCATAATCGTGAAGATGAACCAGGCCAATCCTGAGATGAGGAAGAGCGAAGCAATGTATTATCAGATGCTGGCCAACTACTATACCCGCCTCCTCAACGCTAGCAAAGATGGTGACTTTGTGGCTGCCCACACCGTTTTCTTCCCCGCTGAGATACTCTATGCCATGGATATTGTCCCGATGCATACCGAGACGACCACCTGGATGATAGCCCTGTTCACAGGTGATTCGGCAGATATGCTTGCGGCCGGGGCCGAGCTGGGGTTGGCCTCTGAAATATGCTCGCCGCATCGGGGCCTGGCCGGTGCCTTTGCCATGGGGGCCCTGCCCAGACCTGATGCTATGCTCTGGTCCAACCTGGTCTGCGATAACACGGCCAAGAGCGGCGAGCTGCTCATGGAGATCAATAATTGCCCCGGTTTCTTCATTGATCATCCCTTTCAAAATAGCGAGGATGAGGAGAAGTATCTGGTTGGTGAGCTAAACGACATGGTACATTTTCTCGAGGAAAAGTCTGGTCGGAAGATGAATTGGGATCAGCTGGCCGGGATCGTGGCTCAAATGGATCGGCAAATCAAACTTCTCCGTGAAATTAGTGAACTGCGCAAGGCAGTTCCAACCCCCTTTAATCCCCAGGGCTTTTTACAGCTACTGACAGTTGATTACCTGTTTCCGGGGCTACCTGAAGCTACGGTATACCTGGAAACACTTAGAGATGAGCTGGCTGAGAAAGTTAAGTCTGGCAAAGGGGCTGTGTCACCTGAACGTTTCCGCTTGATGAGCCTGTTCATACCGCCAATGTACCTCATTGGTTTTTTAGAGAAGATTTCACAGGAATATGGAGCGGTCAGCGTTACTGAGCCTTTCTTCACCTATTGGGGAGATGGAGAGCTTGACCCGGCTAAGCCGCTTGAGAGTGTCGCAAAAAAGTCGTATATGATTCCTGAAATGCGAATGTATGGCCCTCTGGACGAAAGAGCATTAGAGGGCATTACCGACTGTGCTGAGCAGTACAAGGTTGATGGTGCGATATACTATGCTGACGTAGGATGTCGGCACACCTGTGCTACGATAAAGCTGTTCAAAGATGTTCTGAATAGGCAGGATGTGCCAGTTTTAACTCTAGATTGCGATGTTGTTGACCCAACTATTACTTCGGAGGAAGATGTAAGGGAAAAACTGGAGCAGTTTTTTGAGCTTCTGGAAGACCGGCAATAAGCATATAACGCTATGAAAACTCTGGGTATAGATGTAGGCAGCCAGACCACCAAAGCGGTCATTTTGGGTGATGACGGCATTCTTGCTTATAGTATTGTTCGCTCCGAGGACGAGGTTGAATCGAGCGCTAAAGCCGCAGTGGATGAGGCTATGAATCTGGCTGGCGTTACCAATGGTAATGAGTTGCACATCGTGTCAACCGGAGTAGGAGGGAAATCTATATCGGTTGGTCAGCAAAAGAAAACTATTACCACATGCCTTGCCCGGGGAATTCACCATTCATTTCCATCAGTCCGAACGACTATAGATATGGGAGCCGAGAGTAGTAACGTTATTAAGGTAAATGAAAACGGACGTATAGTTGACTGGGCCAACCATGATAAATGCGCTGCCGGCACCGGCATATTCTTACAACAGATGGCAAAGCTGATGCAAATACCTATGGAAGAGATGTCAGTACTTTCCCTTCAGGCTAGACATAAGGCGGACATAAGCGGTACTTGTGCCGTGTTTGCTGAATCTGAGGTAGTATCGCATGTTCACCGCGACCCACCTACTCCTAAGGAGGATATCATCGCTGGAATTAATTATTCGGTGGTGAGCCGCGTCGTATCAATGTGTAAGAGAATCGGTGTTGATAGAGATGTGGCTGCGGTTGGTGGTGTGGCTCTGAATAGAGGATTGGTTAAAATCCTAGAGGAAGAGATGGGTTTTGGGATTCTGGTGCCAGACGTGCCTCAGATAATTGCTGCATTGGGAGCAGCTATTATTGCAAGAGAAAATATAGAAAAAGGTGTCAAATAAGTGATATTCGCTGGGATAGATATTGGTTCCCGGGCGGCTAAGGCAGTGATAATAAATGATGGCTCAATTCTATCATCGGTGATCCGTGATACCGGTCCCGAGAGTGTAAAGACTGCTAATATGGCAATAGAAGAAGCCCTGAAAGGTCCTGGTCTATCCCTTAATGATGTGCAGTATATTGTCGCTACTGGCTATGGGAGGGTACTGGTTCCCTTCGCTAATGAGAATATCTCCGAGATAAGCTGCCATGCACGGGGTATTAACTGGTATTTTCCTGAGGTGCGGACCATCCTGGATATGGG
>JAAXQM010000241.1 GCA_012974295.1 Dehalococcoidales bacterium | reverse complement strand
ATATTAGAGCTTATGCGTTTGGGCTTACCGTGACTATGCCTCTTGACAAAAGACATAACTTCAGCCACTCTTACCTATAGCAAACGGTGACTAAATGGAACGTCGTGAAAAATCGATGATCAAACAGAGCGATAGGGAGTAACCGCAGTACGATGCTATTAAGGCTTATTCTGTTATTCACTATTGTACCGCTCGTCGAGCTGACAATCCTTATTTACTTGGGTACCATTATTGGCGCCCTATACACCATGCTCATCGTAGTTGTAACCGGTATAGTCGGTGCTATTCTGGCAAGATATCAAGGCTTATCGACACTTTCGAAAATTCGCAGCAACATAGCGAGTGGAATCATACCTGCCAATGAACTCTTTGATGGAGCCTTTATTGTTGCCGGCGGTTTATTGCTTCTTACACCGGGAATAATTACAGATATTACTGGTTTTGTGCTGTTAGTGCCTTATACAAGACGCATCATTAAAAGATTATTTCGCAGCCTGATACTTCGTAAGATTGAGACTGGAGGAATTAACTACTGGAAACTACGCTAATTCTGCGGGGAGATTCATGAGAGGTTACCAAATTAAATCCTGGTTTGGTCAAGAGACTCCCTAGAATCCTATAAATGAGGTATGGTTATTTCCTGCAATTCCTAATAACCGAATAAATACCTAGTGAGCTTTGAAGGCTACGAAACAGTTTCTACCCTCTCCCTGCTCCATGAATTCTATGGTGAGAGGTGTCCCTACTTCTATATTCTCCGGTTTCTTGGCGTCAATTCCCAAAATTCGACCGCTTACCTTCGGCCCCTCATCCAGTTCTATGATTCCGACAAGGTAGGGGTTATCTCTACTATATCCTTCTTCTATTGTACGGCTCTGACCCACAGCAACGGCGGTGAAGGCGGCAAGCTTCCCTTTACCCTTCATCTCTACCCACTCCATCTCATTTCCGTGGCATTTTATACATATTGGATGGGGAGGTAGATATAATGCCTGGCATTTCGAGCACCTAGAGGCCATTAGTTTCTTCTCAGCTATGAACTCATAGAAAGAAGCGCTGTTTACTTCTCTTTCCTCAGTCACGGGTTACCTCCTCTGGAAAATATGCACTACACAGGTGCCGCCGGTAGCGCCAACGTTATGAGTCAATGTTAATCGAATGTCCTTTCCTGGAACCTGTCTGGGGCCTGCCTCGCCTCTCATCTGATGCCAAATCTCTACCACTTGCCCTACTCCCGATGCTCCAACCGGGTGACCCTTGGATTTGAGACCCCCGGAAGTATTTATAGGTTTTAATCCATCTCGAGCCGTAAGGCCTTGTTCAGTTGCCTTGAATGCCTCACCATGTTTGAAGAACCCAAGATCTTCAATCGCCAACAGTTCAGCAATAGTAAAGCAATCATGGACCTCTGCGATCTGTATTTCTTCAGGCGTTACTCCTGCCATCTTATAAGCCTCTTGGGCTGCGATTCTTGCCGACAGTATGGAAGTCAGGTCATCCCTTTCATGTAGAGCGTGGTCGCTGCCCTGGCCGGTGCCGACAACATATATCGGGTCATCAGAGAAGTTTTTGGCCAGGTCCTCCGCAACGAGGAGGATACAGGCAGCCCCATCAGTGATGGGTGAGCAGTCGAATAATCTCATTGGCCAGGCGACCACCGGGTTCGCCCTAGGGTCTCGGAGAAAATCAATCTCGTCATGCCAATCGGGTATCTGCTCCCCTTTTTGCTTAGCCTTTTCAATCCTTGAATTCATTAGGTCTTTGATCGTTTTATTAAACTGAGCTTTTGGATTTAGCGCCCCATTGTTGTGGTTTTTGATACCTACCTTCATTAAATGTTCCACGCTGGCACCATACTTATCCATATAAGCCGTGGCCATTGCGGCATAAAGCCCGGGAAACGTAAAACCACATGAACCCTCATAGGTCGCGTCACTGGCAGATGCCAGTGTATCTGTCACCTGTTCTGTAGGAAGGTTTGACATTTTTTCAGTCCCACCGACCAGTACGATGTCGTATATCCCCGAGGCAATTGCGATGATTCCTTCCCTTATAGCAACACCGCCGCTTGCGCAGGCGTCCTCAACGCGGGTAGCTGGTTTGGGAACCAGTCCCACCCAATCAGCCATTATGGGAGCAATATGTCCCTGCCCCTCGAAGAGGTCACTGGAGTAATTTCCCACATATAGTGCATCTATATCTTCCGTATTAATCGCTTTATCCATTGATTTGGTCATTGCATTAAACGCATCGACAAACAAATCGCGGCTAGTCTTGTCAGCGAAAGCGCCGAATTTCGACATACCCGCTCCCACCAATGCCACACCCCTCCCCAATTTTGGTGCCCTACGGCTCATACTTCCTCCTTTGAAAATGTATCCAGCCTATTGAATAAGCTCACATAGCCTATCCATAGATTTGTGCGTGCTTGACTATATTCTGATGAGGTACTAACCCGCCAAATACCAACACGATACCTTAATAAGAGGAGTCCTAAGTATCTTTGGTTGGTTTAAACTTCTTCAATGACGTGCATTGGCTGCGTTGGTTCTGATAGCTGCGATTTTTTACGTCCATGTAATGAAAAAACAACCATAAGTATCCCTATAATGAGCGCTGCCACCCCACCAACTACCATTCCCACACCGACCCCGAATAGCCAGGGAACCTTCGCGCCAACGGCTACATCTACATCCACGCTGCGAGAGCCGTCTTCGTTCATCAGTATGACCGAATATGTGCCCGTTTCCGGTTCCCACTCCAGTACCTGGCGTCCAGTACCATACGTTGACTCTGTCCAGAAAGATTGGGATGTGGGTGCCTCAGGTGACGAATTGCCCGGGTGGTTAATATAATCCACTGTAAAAGGATCCAAGCTGATATCAGTGACCTCATCATACTCTACATCGTTAAGGTATTCTTCCCAATCCGACTCCTCAGCTATTCCTATAAAGATACCTTTAGAGGAATCGTTATTCTTACCTTCTATTTTAATAG
>JAAXQM010000212.1 GCA_012974295.1 Dehalococcoidales bacterium | reverse complement strand
ATGGGTGGCGATAACTCTAATTTGATCGCCGTTGCCAAGATCTATCGTTGCCGAGAGCAAACCTCTTCGTACGGGCAAGTCGCGTGGCGGTAGGTCATACTCGGTGTAGTCCACGATTGGGTAGCGGCTGAGTATCGCATTGCCCCAGAATGGATCCGCCGTGGGGCCAGAAACGTAAGGCATATCCAGCCGCCTGGATAGCCAAGACAGCATGTCGAGCCGGCCGCTGATTACCCAGCCCCTGGATACCTCCTGCAGTGCTACGATATCTGGATCCTGACTCTCGATGACCTGCGCAATATCTTCCATGCCCAGATACCCCTTCGTGTTGAAACCGTTGTGGAGGTTATAAGTCATGACTCTGACCGGAAAGCCTTCACCTTGTACCGCTTCCGGCGCTCGCCACATAATCATCCCGGCCAGGGGCAGTATCAATAGCAGTAGCGCAAGCACGACCATCGGCCATGCTCTATAGCTAACGCTCTTCTCTTCGCGCGGAGCAGCCGATGCGTATAACGCGCATGCTGCTACTATAAAGGCTGCTACCGGCTCGACGATGGTGTTGTTATAGGGAAGACTGAAATAGTAGACCATATAGTATCCCATGAGGAACACGAGCAACAAGATCATACCCACACCGCTGGTTATCGTGATACTTGAGAAGGCTGTCCTTGCAGAACTTCCTCCTCTGCCCATGAACACCAGCATTATCAGCAGGGATAACAGCGCCTGTATTATTAGGAGCAGCACTGCTGTCAGCGCAGCGCCTTGCGGGTTCGGTATTGCAAGGGCTGCAACCAGACCAATACCAGAGACCAGGGCTAGGGGCCACAGGTTTCGGTGTGGCCTTGCAAGTAGCCATGCCGCGGTGGCTAAGCCTATGAGCCCGGCAAGTAGTGTCAATCCGAAAGCCATAGGTAACGGCCAACCGGTTAGCGTCGCTGCACGCGCTACATTATGGAGAATAACTATCTCAATAAACAGGAAAGGGCCGATACTCAACAGAGGAAACGACCGTACGCATGGGTTCTTATCGGCCAGGGTTACTGGTTCCTTGGTACAATTCAATTTCCTTGCCAACGTAACACCTGTCAGTAGTATCCATTGAACTATTACGAGTAGCAGCATTAGCAGAAGCGGTAGTGGACCTGTCTGCCAGCTGATGTCATAAGTATAGAAGGCGCCATGGATGGCCGTATCCATTACGAGGCCCAGCAGCAATCCGAGGGCGAAATTGCCAGTACCAACTCCGCCATTGAGACTTATTTTCTGTAAATACGCCGGTACGAAAAGAACAAACAGGACAACTCCTGCTATTGCAAGGCTCAAATCAACTTCGGGCTTACCGGATAAAATCTGCATAAACAATCGCAGCAGGCCCAGACCCCCAGCAGTGACGACGATCAAGAGGCTATTGCCCAGCAACCGCCGGAGTCTCCCGGCAAGAAAAGCGGTAAGGAAGACGAGTAGTGCGATTGCCCCGACCAGCGGTTCGCTCCAGCCCATTTGATCACCCAGCAGCCAGACCAGGCCGGGTATGAATACACGTAGCGCCTGCATTCCAAAAAGGACAGTCAGCGAAATAAGGCCCAGTTCTGTGATCAGGGGTCGGGCTGCTAACCAACCGATGACAGGCGACCCGCTAGCCCATTTTATTGCGCCTTTAGCTCTAGTCAACATAGCTGTGATCATTTGTGAACATGGCTTCCAAACTCCATAGCGAATTTATATCTTATAATCAAGCGGAACGATAACAGAATGACCTCGTTCAGTCAACCGAGAAAAAGGCGGTGGGTATAACAAATACTTGTGTAATGCATCACTTGTTCCCTTTTACTACGTGCCATAAATATTCTGTCATGTTAGACTTGTCAAGATAACATATACTATCATTATATGAGAATAAATATGGTCGATACTCCTATTCTGCACTTCGCTCATGCCAATGGATTTCCTGCAGGTTGTTACAATAAGCTGTTTGGCCTTCTCCGTGGAGATTATACCGTGATTGCGATAGAGCAGATGGGACATAACTCTCACTATCCTGTTGACGATAATTGGGAGAATCTAACGAGAGAGTTGATTGACTATATCGAGCGCAATGCAGGGGGGTCCGCAATAATAGGGATAGGGCATTCTATGGGCGGCATACTTACGTTCCTGGCTTCATACAAAAGGCCAGAGCTATTTAAAGGAATCATAATGCTTGATCCCCCCCCAGCTTATGGGCCCCTTGCTTTTTTCCTTTATCTCGGCAAAAAATTAGGTCTCATGGAGCGTGTAAAGATAGTTGCACAAACAAAGCGGAGGCGTACTCAGTGGGCCAGTCGAGAGGAAGCGGAAGCCTATTTCAAGAAGAAATCACCTTTCAGTAATTTTGATTCGGATTGCCTAAGAGATTATGTGAGGTATGGAACAATGGAGAACAAAGCGGGAGTAAAACTCAGCTTCGATGTAAATGTTGAAACGGACATCTTCAGAACCACACCTCATAACCTGAATTTTCTTACGGGGAGAAGTATTCCTGGGTCCGTGGTTGTTGGAGAGCATTCATATGTTTCACTCCGAAGTGTGAATAAGTTTACTAAAAAACACGCGTTAGAACCAGTACGGTTTGAAGGTGGGAGTCACCTTTTTCCGTTAGAGTATCCAGAGCGTACGGCAACTCTTATCAAAGAAACAATTAGTAAACTGGAGGCCCAGAGATGATGTAGCGAGTATCGAAGTGGTGATCCTGGCAATGTAGCTTATGTCGTTAAATTGGTTTCTATATTGATAGTTACACAGGGGTTATACGCGGTATCAAACACAACTATCGTTGTGCAAAACATAGAAACAAGACTGATGAAATAGTCTCAATCAACCCCCTATATCCCCCAATCTTGGGGGGGCACCCCCAGACTCCCGGCAGACAGTATCCTGCATCTCTTTTTCAGAGGTCTCGATGGTGGGACATAAGTGGATTCCCGGGTCATTCACAAAGGTATGGTACTGACGCAATCGA
>JAAXQM010000135.1 GCA_012974295.1 Dehalococcoidales bacterium | reverse complement strand
TCTGAAAAAGTGTCTGTGTATGAAATGCCCAACCTATACATTTATGTGCAAGATGAAAAACATGCCTGGTAATATGGCGGCGATGATGAGCGACATAGGAAAGAAAGACCACATGGAAGGGATCTTTTGTGCTTTTGGCAAGAGTAAATGTATAGACGAGGAAAAAGGCTGCATTTGCATGACCTGTGCGGTTTTCAAGGAAAATAACCTTGACAAAGAATATTATTGCTTTAGTGGTGAAGCCACTTAAATGTAGCTTTTTTACTCGAGTTAATAACAAATCAACCTTTGTTGAAAAGCTATCCGAGTGGACCACATCCCTAGGTTGGGGCAGTCATTCTATATGCCACCGCTAGGCAGATTATAAGAGGGCCTACCCGATAATGGGTGGCCCCTTTTCTATTGCCCACAGCATTGACAGGCGAAGCTCCCCAGTTTATGCTTGCAACACACAACAAGAGGTAGATAATGAGATTAGCCATTGTACTGATAACAACGATCATCGTTATTGCCTTAGCTGTAACACTTATTCCAACTGACTTATTTTCCCCGGATTCTCCGTCCAATAGTGATGGAGAAAGCGCATACAACCTGGTTCGAGACGAACTCCAGCTGGCGACAACTGGCTACTTGACTGATATCAACCACGGTCTACCTGTAGTCATCTGGTCATCTATACGCACCATTGCCATGTGTGAGCTAGTAGGGCCAGATGGACTACTGCGTGATGTTCCTGATGGTTGTCGAGTTGCAAACTGCAGAGACATTGACGGGATAGCTGATTGCGATGGATGTGCTGACACGAATCACTATGAGTGGCGGGTTGATGAAAATGGGAATGTGTACTCAGTTTGTGTCGATATAGCCGATGGGGATTGTGCTATAGTTGACGCTGATGGTTATCAGGGTATCTGGCCATGATTTTTTACCACAAATCAACCCTTATAGCTGAATATTTCGGGAGGCAATAGAGCGATGAGCGCATTTGAAAAGTATTTTGGGCCTATGAATGAACATACTTTAGGAAGCATGCTTCTCTATGCTCGCTACTTTGCACATGATGTTGAAAATTACCTTGATTGGTATGAAACAGCTATTGAACAAGGGAAAATGAAGCGTGAGGAAACCGAAGTAGAAATTGAGCTTGTAAGGCAGTCTATGCCCCTATTAGCAAAGGGTATTTATGAAATTGAGGATAAATTAGGTGAGCTCGGCATGGTTCCAATCTGGACAAAGCCCCGATGGTTAAGCCACTATCAAAGGGCAGGGCCCATAACAGAAGAAGATATAGAGAATTATTTTTTAATTCAGGATAAGCTTTCAGCGCTCTTCGAGGCGAGGGAAATTATTAGGGAATCAAACCCGCCACTATAGCTGAATTTTATTGTAATAGGATTCACACCAAGAACGTCTCCCCACACAAAGATACATAATCTCCCTACAGACAAATGGAGCTTCATATGGTATTGTTTGCTTTACAATGTGGCTTTTTGTATATCCTTGGGCGAATGTCCGAATTATCCCACATTGGTGATATAAGCTATAGGAGGTAGTTATGTCTGAAGATGTTAAATGCCCGATATGTGACTCTGAAACAGTTGAAAGGACAGCTAAGAAAGGCCCGAACGTTGGCCGTTCATTTCATGTATGCAATCATTATCCTGAGTGCAAAGGTAAAGTAGAGATAAGGGGATTAGTATCAACTCGCCGGATACCAGTGTTTAATATGCTAGAGCAGGCGCTCAATGAAGTATACACTGGGCAGCTTGACACTAAGCGAGCAACGGCAATGGCGGCATTGGCAAGGAGTATTGTAGCCGTACTTACCACTGGCGAACTAGAGGAAAGACTTAGAAATTTGGAGGTCAAGGTCAATGAATCTGAAAATGAAAGACCTCAAGAAGCATACTCGGAAGCTGAAACTGTCTTCTAGGACATGTGGGTGGACTAATATTGGCGTAAAACACTAGAGGTGCTGGAGAGGGTGGAAGAGTAATTTAAGTTGTCACCACTAGGGTAATTACAGGGGCTACCCGATAATGGGTGGCCCCTTTGTTATTATACGGAATCAAGTCCCTGGAGAGAGTTCTTTTCAGCACATGCGTCTAGGCACAAAGTGTACCGCAAGCGAAACGTAAAAAAAGACGTAGGATTTTTCTTCTCGTAGCCCTAACTCTGTAAATGGTGCCAATCCCTCTGGCTAGTTCTCAGTAAAATCTGTATCGTAAAAACCGCTTCCTTCAGCGGGCAATATCATGTAGAAGTCAGATGTATAGTCCACGGAGACAACCGCATCTTCCATCACAAACTCCAGCACATGTCCACCGGCGTCCCTGTTCTCGTTTAAGAAGTGGAGGTGATAGCCGGGCACATTGATATCAGTAACAAATTCGGGGCAGCGAAAGCCAACCATCGTTCCCTCCACGTCATTGAATACAAATGTGGTCTGATGCTGGATTACTTCATCCAGCGGCGGGTACGGCTTTTCCTGGGCGGGCACACTTCTGGTCTTCATGTAGCTGAAGTTACCCTCAACCTTGATAGCATGAAAAATATTGATCGTAGGTAGAATGTCGTCCACATACTCCCTTAGTTGCTCGTAGTCAAGGCCCTCGGGCAGGTCCTGTCGGAGATCAGCATCGAAGAAAGTAACTTCAGCAAAAGGGGTCGTCATGTTGTCGGATACTTCGTAGGCAACGCCGTCTGTCCTTACCTGGTAGAAGCTACCGTCAAATCCTACCATTTCGCCGTCAAGGTTATCAAAGGTCCCAATACCGAAGTCCCCGTATCTCTCCAGTTCACCATAGGTCATAACGCCGTCGTAGAGTCCTTCCATGAGTGCTTCTATGGTGGATACCTGTGACATGGTTTCTCTCTGAGCTATGGGATTATCCGCATACTTGGAATTTGTATCATTCGTGGAGCATCCCGGCAAAGTAAGCAGTAGCATGCATAGAGTGCCGGCGATAACCCATATATGTAACCTGCATCCTGAAACCATTCTATCCCTCCCGATATTC
>JAAXQM010000033.1 GCA_012974295.1 Dehalococcoidales bacterium | reverse complement strand
CACTTCATGCAATATGCTTGCACAGGTTCACCTCCTTTCCTATATGTGTGCGTGGATAATAGAACATTTATTATGGAAATGTCAATAGGCTATAAGTTACATAGCCTCACTTGAGCGGCAGTGTCGCCTTGCCCGATGGGGCTTCGCCCCGGGGGTTGCGGCTGCGTTCACGCTATATTGATTGATTCACAGGAGAGCCCTGACACTATAACTTCTGATCAGAGCATCAGCATCTTCATCTTCACTACTAAGTAACCATTGACAACAGCCTCGTATTTGTCTACGATGTTCCACCAGAAACCTATGAACACTGCTCCTATCTAGAATTTAAATGAAATCTCCTTTTTCTCGATTACATTATGGCTGGGTTGTCCTGGCTATCGGAATGCTGGTCGTGTTTGGATCGTTGGGACTGGCGCGCTTCGGCTATACGATGGTATTGCCCTCCATGCAGGAAGGCTTGCATCTTGATAACACACAGACAGGGGTTCTGGCAACAGCTAATCTTATTGGTTACCTGGTATTAGCCGTAATTGGAGGAGCAGCGGCATCACGCTATGGGCCTCGCTTAGTGATAGGCGCAGGCCTCTCTTTGGCCGGTATAGCCATGGTTCTTACGGGTCTGGCAAACGGATTCTATACTGCAGCAGCTTGGCGCGCGCTAACAGGAATCGGTAGCGGGGCAAGCAACGTTCCAGTTATGGGACTGCTGGCATCATGGTTCGCAACCAAGCATCGTGGCCTCGCTGCAGGCATCGCTGTGTCGGGTTCGTCATTAGCACTCATCTTTGTGGGTTTTCTTGTTCCTCGAGTTCTCGATATATATGGTGAAAACGGATGGCGTATGTGCTGGTTTATCTTCGGCGGGGTTACTCTATTGATTGCGATAGGCGGATTTTTCCTCTTACGCAACCGGCCTGCTGAACGAGGACTGAAACCATTAGGTGCAGAGCGTGAAGATGCAGTTCTTATTCCTAACGTGGAGAAGTTTCATTGGGGTCGTGTGTATCGCTCATCTGCTGTGTGGCACCTGGGGCTAGTGTACGTTGCTTTTGGTTTTTCCTATATTATCTATATGACCTTCTTTACAAAGCATTTAATTGCTGAAGGTGCTTATTCCCAAGAAGCGGCTGGCAGTCTGTTCATGACTATGGGCTGGGTCAGCCTGTTGTGCGGATTAATATGGGGTGCAATCTCAGATGTAATTGGCCGAAGGAGAGCCCTGATTATCGTATACCTGATCCATGCAACATCCTTTAGCCTGTTCGCGTTATGGCCTGCACCAGCTGGTTTTACGCTTTCGGCAGTTTTATTTGGCTTAACTGCCTGGAGCATCCCGGCAATCATGGCTGCTGCCTGTGGGGACGTGTTTGGCCCGAGATTAGCCCCTGCTGCACTTGGGCTTATCACGCTTCTCTTTGGCATCGGGCAGGCAATTGCACCAAGCATTGCTGGTGCCATTGCCGACGCTACTGGCTCGTTTTTCGCAGCCTTTCTGTTAGCTGCGGCAGTAGCCCTACTGGGTGCTGTAGGTTCCTACACGCTTCGGCCAGCTTCTACAATGCCAATAAATGATTCGCTTTAAGTCTTCGTAGAAAAATGACTCCTGACTTATCGCAATTCCCCGCATCGCTCATTATGCATATAAATTACAGATATCTCACGGTACAAAGTCAAGACGCCGATTTACTAACTTCTGATTATGGTGACACAATAGCTAATTCCACAATGCCGGAAGGTTTAACTCTAGAAGTGGTACAATAATCGCCAGTAGGTCACGTAGGCATCTACCATGATTGATGAAAGCAAACTATCTTCGTTACTTCTCGAAAATATTACTCTAAGGCCAATTGAGCCTCACATATATTCAGTCTATCCCCAGGAAGGGCATACAAACACCTATGATAAGATATGGTCCTTCTATGATTTGGTGATGGGCAATCGCTACTACAACCGTATCATGTGGGGATATAGGATCGCAGACTTCTCATCTTTTTGTCATGATAGCCTAGCATCATCCTCCGACGGTTGGGTATTGGACGCTGGATGTGGCTCCTTGGTCTTCACATCAAACACATATACAGGTTATTCCAAACGGCCTGTAGTTCTGTTAGATGCATCCCTCCAAATGCTCAGGGCAGCCAAATCAAGACTATCGAGATTAAACGGAAACGTTCCTGCAAATATGGTATTCCTACATGGGGATGTACTTCACCTGCCGTTTAAGCCTGGGAGCTTTCGCACAATTCTATCGATGAACGTTTTACACGTACTTCCGAATATTAATGGAGTACTTTCTGAATTAAAAAATGCACTAGCAGATGGAGGGACAATAGCACTTACAAGCCTGATTGCAAACGACAGATTTGGTGATATATACCCCAAGCTATTAAGTAAAACGGGGCAACTAATACCACGGACTCCAAACCAGATTCTGGCATGTTTTGACGAACTGGGAATATCTACAAGTCATTATGTTCGAGGTAACATGCTGTTCATCCGTAACGTATAAATTATGAAAACTGTGAAGCTTAAATCCGATAAAGAGCTTGCATTTCATGACGCTCGTTCTTTAGCGAATAAAGAAGCCATCAAATACATACAAGACCCTATGATATTGAGTTGGTTGAATCGAAAAACAGGCCAACATTCACCAGATGTTGATTGTTGCCAGGAAGATGGCAAAGAGTCCTGGGAAATCTATGCTGAATCTAGGGGCGGCAAGTTGCGGGCTGAAGTAGACGACCAGTTTGTATTTATCTTCAGGGAAGGTATTATGTAACACCTAATAATGAAGGTGTCTAAACAGATAAATGAAGGGGCTACCCATTATCGGGTAGCCCCTCTGTAATATCCTCCAATTGTGGTAAAGCTTGATTATCCTTATAAGACTATGAACAATTCTACTCAGAGAATTCCCTGGGGATTTTCACACGGACCACATGCCACATCCTATCCCAGTTGTAAATCACTGCAGCAAGCGTTGCGGGCACTATGAGCAGGAAGAATAGCTTGGGGTCGTATATGCCAGCGATAGCGAATAAGGCCAGTATAGTGGTAATTTCAAACACATTAAGCACTTTGGCTTTAAATTTCCATACGGACGACGCGATGAGGGCAAGGACGATCCAGACCAATCCTAATGACATGGGCATGACTATGCGTGACAGCGATAGGTATGCGAGAATGCAAAGCACGAAGAAGGTGTCAAAAGCAAGGTCACACTTCCCCAGCTTGCCTTTTCGGTCTTTGCTAAGATATCTTCTGGCGGTACGACCATCAAGCATATCGGTCGCTGCTCCAATTAACGCCAGGACAACTACTACTGTATAAGCATCCTTCCCCACAAGGCTCATCAACAGAATTATCACGGCAATGATGCCCCTACTCAAAGTGAAAACGTCTGCCAGGTTATTTTTTATTGCAGAAGTGTGATTAGGTGCAGCTGATAGGGGCCGGCTTTTACGTATCATGGCTGTTATTCTACCATATCAACCCTGGTGGTGTATTGCCCACATTGCTCCAAGCATATGTTACATCTGCAAGAACGCGGCGACATGCCCTGACCTGTAACGACAACGAATACGCCTTTTCGGCTAAGATCAATTCTGTGGCGTAGACTCGCCTTGCGCCAGCGGGCTACGCCCGGGGCTTGCAGCTTCGCTCCTGCTCGCTTTCATCACCACATTCCCCACTCCTCCGTTTCCACCCCGTCCACTGTCCGTCCGTCGGCCTGTCGTCGTAGCCGTGTGGACCTAGCCCTATTATCTACACCGCAACAGGAAGGTTCGATTCGGTTTTGGTTGATAACCTCTCCGCACATATACCTTGACAGCTCAGCTCCATGGGAGTAAGCTTGCCCAATACAAAGGGTAGGAGGAAGTAATGTCTACACAGCCAGAGCAACCGAAGAAGCGGAAATCAGGCATTACTGGGGCAGCGATACCAGCTGGTCTTCTTATTGGTATAGGTGTCGGTTTCTTATTCGATGCAATTGTTGCTGGTACTATGATTGGTTTAGGTTGCGGTTTTCTCCTAATGATAATTCTACGGGCCATACTTGGTGAATGGTAAAAAGGCAATACCTAGCATAGCCCCGCCACGTCGCTCCCGCCGCATCGCCCTCGCCGCAGCTCGGCCTCCACCGCCTGCCTAAGTCTCCCTGAAAATGCATATGGCGTATGGTTGACAATTAAAGACACGTAAGCTAATATGCACCAACATCTGGTAAAGGCGCATTATTAAAAAGGGGTTACTATCGTGAGCGTGATACGAATTATACTACTGATCATCGGAATACTATTAATTCTGGGGTCCATACCTCTTACATTCGGAGGTGGAACCTTGCTATGGATGGATCTTACTCAGAAGGACGATGACGGATTTATCACTACTGAAACCGACCAGCTTGAAAGAGATTCCTACGCAATTGTGACTGAGCCCGCCGATATAGATTTGGACGAGGGATGGAATGTGGGTTGGGGATGGGGATGGAATGTGGCTCGGGATTTGGGCGACCTAGTCACCTTCAAGGTAGAAGGATCAAACAATGACGACTCCAAAGGGATCTTTATAGGAGTGGCTCAGGAATCAGATCTAATGGACTACCTTAACGATGTCGAATATGATGAGATCATCCACTTCAGCATCCATTCCGACGGCTTCGATGTGGCTTATAGGAATCACCCGGGTAATTCCTCGCCTACAGCCCCAACCTCTGAAACATTCTGGATAGAGTCAGTATCTGGCACCGGAATCCAGACTTTAGAATGGGAACTGGAGACAGGCACCTATTCGCTCTTACTAATGAACGAGGACGGGTCAAGTGATGTCGATGCAGATGTATCCGTTGGTGTTAAGGCTCCATGGATATTCGGGGTTGGTATTGGATTTGTCGTAGGGGGAATCGGTTGGCTGATAGGAGGAATCCTTTTGGTCATCTTAGCATTTCGTGGACGGCGAAGATCGCAACCAGCATAAATAGTACATGTCAAATAAACAAAGGTGAGCTGATAAATGAGACGAAGAACCTATCTCCTAGGTGAGTAACCCAGCCGTGCAAATCAGAGGGGGCTACCCGATATGTGTGGCCCCTTATCTTATTGCTCACAGCATTGACAGGCAAAGCTCCCCAGAGTATGCTCACACCCATACAGGATGTATTGTCTTAAAATATTCTGAAAATAGCCGAGTCAAAGTAATCTTGGAGGAAACTTATGAAAGCAATTGTATGCACAAAATACGGACCACCGGAGGTTCTTCAGCTCAGAGACGTAGAAAAACCTACTCCCAAGGACAATGAAGTACTGATAAGAATACACGCAACCACAGTAAGATCAGGGGACTGTAAACTTCGAAGTTCCACACATCCTCTCTGGTACTGGCTCCCCGCGCGAATTATGTTTGGTATTAGAAAACCAAGAAAAACTATACCAGGGGATGAGCTAGCTGGGGAAATTGAATCAATAGGCAAAGACGTCACACGATTTAGGAAAGGTGACCAGGTTTTTGGAAATATTTGGGTGATTAGTTTTGGTGGTGCTAATGCCGAGTATAAATGTCTACCTGAAGACTGGGTAGAAATAAAACCGGCCAATATGACCTATGAGGAAGCCGCCACCGTTCCTGTTGGGGGACTGACAGCATTGCATTTTCTAAAGAAAGGAGATATTCAGAGCGGACAAAAAGTTCTTATCTTTGGCGCTTCTGGAAGTGTAGGTACATTTGCAGTACAGCTTGCCAGGTACTTTGGGGCGGAAGTAACCGGGGTATGCAGCAGCTCGAATTTAGAAATGGTGATATCTCTTGGTGCCGATAAAGTAATTGACTACACTAAAGAGGATTTTACCAAGAGCGGCCAGACCTACGATATCATTTTCGACGCGGTAAGCAAGACTTCGTTTTCACGTTGTAAAACCTCACTAAAGCAAAGAGGGGTCTATCTTACAGTTGATTGGCCTCTTCTTCAAGCATTATGGACTTCAATGGTAGGTAGCAAGAAAGTAATATTTGGAATGGCAAGCCAGAATCCTGAAGATCTTATTTTTCTCAGAGAGCTTATTGAGGCGGGGAAGTTAAAATCGGTCATTGATAGATGTTATCCATTGGAACAGACTGCCGAGGCCCACAGGTATGTCGAAAAAGGACACAAAAAGGGGAATGTAGTCATAACTGTGTGAAGAGTTGTGTCAACCCGCACTTCCCGGATGGGTGTCCACGAACTGATACACATGATTTGAAAAATAAGAGGAGGCGTGATGACCAAAGCAAAAAGTGGGATATCAGCGATAGGAACAGCGCGTACATTTCTTAAAGAGGGAACCTGATCGGAAACGCTTATGAGCGTCGTTGACCGCTCATTCGATCACCCGTTGAAACTCGAGGAGGAAGCCAGCATACCCCTCGCGGGCGGAATAGTGAACCAGGGCTACCAGTGCGGTATGATTTGGGGCGCGACTCTTGCTGCAGGGGCACAGGTGTATCAAATTCTTGGCCCGGGCCCGCAAGCAGAAACCGCAGCACTTATTGCAGCACAAAGGCTTGTGGAATCCTTCCGTGCTCGCAACAAACATATCGATTGCCTCGAACTAACTGAGGCAAACTTGACGAAAAAGACGGGGATTATAAAGTTATTCATAAAAAAAGGTGGGCCCATAGGCTGTGTACTCATGACCGCAAGATATGCCCCGGTCGCATTCAGTGATATAAATACCGCTCTTTCCGAAATACATAACGAAGCTCCATCCCGTCCGGTAAGTTGCTCGGCAATGTTAGCACAAAAGATGGGTGAATCCGACATGCATACAGTAATGGCGGCGGGATTAGCGGGCGGTATCGGCTTGAGCGGAAGTGCCTGTGGAGCATTGGGAGCCGCAATATGGATCATTGGAATGAACGGCCGCAAGGAACAAGCAGGTAAGAAAGTCATCAATTCAAGGATCGCCGATACGATTGATAGATTTATAAGAAGCACCGATTTTAAATACGAGTGTTCTGAAATAGTCGGACGGAGGTTTGAGAATATCGGCGACCATGCCGGTTATTTGCGCGATGGAGGTTGCTCGGGTATTATCGAAGTATTAGCTGCTAAATGATCTGCAGGATAAGATTTCTTGAACGGCGGAAGGTTTTCTGCGATATTCTACCTACCTGGATTATTCATCAAGCAACTACTATAGAATTTGTGCTTCTCGCTGCCGATGGGGTAGAAATCAAATACAGACTGACAGTATCTATTCGTCATCATTAGTGTAATATACCTCACTAGTCTCCACCCGCTGCTTAATGCCTAGCAGCATCTTACGATCCATCTCTAAAGTAATCGGTCCGAAGACGCCGAAAAACAGCGTATTTCCCAGACTCTTATTCCAGTCGTTCCGCGACCGGCTAATCAGACGTATGGTGCCATCGTCGTGCTCATCTAAAAAGAACAGCCAGCTCATGTTCTGGTATTTTTCTGGAGTCTTATCGCTGAGCTCAAATGCTTTTCCGGTCTTTGTATCCTCTCTGAGTAATAAAACGAGCGTACGGCCTGGCTCAATGGAAGCGACTTTATAAGGGCTGCCCATCGTAGGATGCATCTGAATGCTATCCCCGACTTCCAGGTATTGCAACTCGGGGATGATCTCATTTGCATTTCGCATTTTGCAACCAATCAGATTCTCCAGAAATTCGTAGCTGTAGAATCCGCTACGGCCCTGTCCTATCTGAATTATCCAGGGCCAAACTGCAGCGGCAGGAGCGTTGATAGTGACGGCGTGCATATATTCGCCTTTTGGTTGAGTCACGAGGTTATCACCAGGCCAGACTCTCTGAACTTCGTCCTCAGTTGCACCCCATCTTCTTCGCCGGCCATGGAGAAATGGCGTAAGAAGAGATGCGGCCATAATTGACGCTCCACGTATTCCCTCTAGTATGTTATTGAGCTTGCTTTCTACCACTTTCTTGGCTATTGCTTACCTATCCTAATTTTATCTAAGGTTTAAACATGGAACATTATACGTCAATTACCATTCAGCTTAGTTTCATTTGAAACTGAAGTGTATCCAATGAAATAATATTTAATAAAGAACGGTCACCGTGCATCTTTCGGAGCTGTTCTCAACATTGCCCAATTAGTAAGGTTGGTTTTGGGAACTGCGCTCTTATCGACCACCTTGAAACCAAAATGCTCATATAGCGATACATTTTCTTCGTCTATTGTCTCCAGATAGCACGGTAAACATTCTTCGTCCATTCTAGCTAACATCGGTCTCAGTAGCTTGCCAGCATAGCCCTTGCCTTGAAACTGTGGATCCACTGCAATTGTTTGTAAAAACCAGTGTTTGTAGGGAGTCAGACGTTTGTGAACGCCGTCAATATAATCACCAAAAGACTTCATTCTCTGTCCACTCTCCCAACCTAAACCGAAAAATACCGGCATTGGCACAGAACGTAACAGCTTCAAGAAACTCATTGGGTAGTTATCTGAGGGCAACCAGATGGCAATCCCTTCCATCTTCTGGGATGTAGAGTAAACCTCACCATACTTTGTACAGTAATGTAGTACGTACTGAAAGAAGTAGGGCAACCTTTTCCCTCTAATTAGTTCGTCAGGGTAAGCATAGGTACTAACAGGGTAATTCCAGAATGCCCGGCTGAGCATGTAGGCCGCAGGTTTGATATCGGACTTACTCAGTCCCACCAGGCCCTGTAAATCAGTATTCATTGCAGCAATTGTAGAAACATCGCGTTACGAAATCAATAGGCTATTTTGCTCTAGCTGTAAAGCTTACGAACGGGAAATAGGTAAGAAATGCGCAGATAGTATAGAGTAGCTTAACCTATCCTATTAATAAGGGATTAGTCAAGAACAGGCGGTCCCTATCTTATTACCCATAGCATTGACAGCCTAGCTCCCCTTTAGTCTCCAACGTAGCCTTTCCTTGCCCGTGCGGCTTCGCTCCTGCTCGCTTTTATCACCACAGTCCCCTCCGTCCGTCGGTGTGCTCTGTAGATGTGACCCAGCCCGCATCATCGAGCCTGACTGGCGATTGTTGCGCTACGTTGCTTTTTGAGATTGACAAGGGTGAACGGTTATGCTAGTCTTTGTGCCTGCCATCGTTGTAGGATTATCTACATCGACCTATTTCTAAATGAAAGTAGGTTTATGAGGACCGCGTTTATAAGGAACATCCTGACGTAGTTATAGCGACTTCAGGTTTAAGAAAGGAGAGAAATGGCTGAACAGGCAAAGGTGAATGAGAGGAGTATACCCTTATACATTATCTTAACCCTGCTCACATGTGGCCTTTTTTCCATATACTGGTTTATTGTCCTTGCTGGAGACATAAGACGGCTGAAGGGTGGAACGAAGCCAAATGGAGTTCTCGATTATCTCTTGGGGTTTATAACCTGTGGTATATACCTATGGTATTGTTATTACACGTATCCCAATTATATAGAGGAGATTCAGGAGAAAAGAGGGCTAAAGGTAAACGACGTTTCTCTTGCAGCGCTTCTTTTGGGCATATTTGGCTTGGGCATAATCAGCCTTGCGCTAATCCAGAACGAATTGAACAAGATTGATGCAGCGCGCCAGTAAGACACTTTTAATACGTATCGCTGTCCTAGTTGCGATCTTCATAGCAGCCTGGTTTTGGGAATGGCAGGGTACTAGCCTGTGCCTGTTTCACACTCTGACCGGATTAGAATGCCCCGGGTGTGGTATGATCAGGGCCTTTCATGCAATCTCCCATGGAGATTTCGCTGCTGCAATTAACTATAATATTTTCGCGCCAGTAGTGTACCTATGCTTTATGACAATCCTCCTCTCTGACATTGCCTATCTCACGATGGGGCGACGTATCCTTCCACGAATTCCGGAAAAGATGAAACAGGTTTCTGCTTATAACGCACTCTTCCTGGTAATAGCATATGGTATTTTAAGAAATATCATACCGATGGAAGCACTCATTTAATTCATAACAGGACAGATGCCAGCATCTCGCCGAAACTGTGATCACGCCGAATTTTATAATATGCTATTTGGGGATAGCAAGCAGCTTGGCCCTCGCGCTGAAGTGAACGGTGGCCTATTGAACCTCAAAACTTTCACCGAAGCTGATAGAGCAGGTATCCCACCCAGGCGGATTATAAGGGGCTACCCGATAATGGGTGGCCCTTCTGTTCTATCTCACAGCATTGTCAGCCTAGCTTCACTTTAAATTGCCAGCGTAGCCTTGCCCTACGTCTCGTTATACGTAATCTTAGCTTAATATTGACAGAATTCCTCTTGTAGATTACTGTATACGCACTAAAGAAGCTGCCGGAGAAGGAGAAATGGAAGAGAAATCGATCATAATTATTGGAGCAGGGCTAGCCGGCCTCTCTACCGGTTGCTATGCCCAGATGAATGGTTATCGAAGTCACATTTTCGAGCATCACACCAAACCGGGTGGAGTGGCGGCGGCCTGGAAGCGCAAGAGATATCTCATTGATGGCGGTATTCATTTCCTTATGGGCCACAGACCTGGCCAACCCATCCATGACCTTTACCGTGAGTTAGGCACCGCCCGATCAGATTGCTGCACTGACTTGATTGGTTTTCATTTTATTGACGAAGCGAGCGGTGTTGAGATTGATATTACCAGTGATCTGGATCGCCTTGCGAACGACCTGAAGGGTATTGCCCCTGACGATGCCAAGGTCATTGATAATTTGATCGGCAGTGCCCATGCTATCCAGGGCG
The DNA here is from genome assembly GCA_012974295.1 of Dehalococcoidales bacterium. Classification (GTDB taxonomy): domain Bacteria; phylum Chloroflexota; class Dehalococcoidia; order E44-bin15; family E44-bin15; genus JAAXQM01. Next base: position 60 of record JAAXQM010000033.1, on the reverse strand, counting down.
GCATAACATCGTTTGAGGCCAGCTTCGCCAAGCCACCCGAGTTGATGAACTATATAGACT
>JAAXQM010000201.1 GCA_012974295.1 Dehalococcoidales bacterium | reverse complement strand
CCCGAATACGTATCTATTTTAGACCCAAAGCCTACCTTTGTAAAGCAAGTCTTGACAATAGAACAAATGTTCTGTTATAGTTATGGCTACCCATCTTTGGAGTTTTTACGATGTCAAAGCTCATCGGTGAGCCGATCAGGGTTCACCTGGATAAGGATTCAATGCCGGCGGCATTTATCTGGAGGAAGCGTCTCTACAGTGTTGTTGAGTTAATTGGCTGGTGGCGGGAACCCTCCGACTGGTGGGGAGGGAAGGCAGTGCGCTTCTTCATTCGCGTTAATGCCCGAAACACAAGTATCGGTACCTACGAGCTTTACCGGCTCGGGGAGGCGTGGTTTCTCCATAAGGCCTTCGATTAAGGTATCACCATGAGTTTCGTTCATCTCCACGTTCACTCCCAATATAGCTTTCTTGACGGAGCTTCGCATCTGGACAGTATCCTGGAAAAAGCGAGGGCTCTGGGCATGTCCGCGTTAGCCATCACTGACCATAACCGGCTGACGGGAGCCATTAGATTCTATGACAGGGCAAGGGCTTTGGGGGTAAAGCCAATCATAGGGGCTGAGATCGATGTGGAGGGGGGATATCACCTGACGCTTCTGTGTAAAAACAGACGGGGCTATGCAAACATGTGCCGATTGCTCACCGAGGCTCACCTGTCCAATCGAGGTAGGCAGCCCCGGGCCACCAGAGAGATGCTGCAAAGATTTAGTGCCGGCCTGATCGCATTGTCCGGGTGTGGCAGGGGTGAGATCCCCACATGGCTTGAGAAGCGCAACGCCGGCAGGGCAAGAGAAGCAGCCAGCTTCTACAGGGAGGTCTTCGGAGAGGACTTCTTCGTGGAGCTTATCCGATATCCCTCGCGGGAGGGGATGATGGCCAGTGACCGGCTTGCCACATTTGCCAGAGAAGAGAATCTGCCTGTAGTTGCTACCAATAATGTCCACTATGCCGAAACAGAAGAGTACATGGTGAAGGAACTGCTTAATGCCATAGACCAAAACGTTCCGGTCTCTGAGCTGAAGTGCTACCGAACTGTAGAGCAGTACCTCAAATCACCAGCGGAAATGGCAAGCCTTTTTAGGGGTTTCCCCGGGGCATTAGCTGCAACGGAAGAGGTTGCTTCCAGGTGCAACCTGGAGCTGGATTTGGGCAAGCCTCACTTTCCCAGATTCACTGTTCCCCTGGGTGAAACTGACTATAGCTATCTATCCAGGTTAGCTCTTGACGGAGCCCTGAGGAAATACGGCACACTTACCCCCCAAGTTAGAAAGCGCCTTGAGTTCGAGCTTGATACGATCCGTCGGCTCGGTTTCTGCAGCTACTTTCTCGTGGTCTGGGACATAGTTAAATGGGCAAGGGACAGGGGTATCAGATGTCAGGCAAGGGGCAGCGCGGTCGATAGCCTGGTGGTTTATGTATTGGATATAAGCGTGGTGAATCCAATAGAATATCGCCTTCTCTTTGAGCGTTTTATGCACCCTCTAAGGCAGGAACCGCCTGATATTGATCTGGACATTGACCGGAGGCGGCGGGATGAGGTAAGGGACTACATATATGAGAAGTACGGGGCTGAGAACGTGGCCTGCGTGGGGACGATAAATACGTACATGGCGAGGGGTGCCATTCGCAATGTTGGTAAGGCACTTAAGATACCGCAGGAGGTTATCGAAGAGGCCTGCAGGGGCATCCATTATTTACCTGCTTCCAGGCTGATGGAGTGTGCTGATACACTGCCTGAATTGAAAAACAGTGTCATATATAAGCAGCCTGAGCTTGCCGGTTTCTTCAGGTTATGTGCTGCCATAGATGGTTTCCCCAGGCATCTATCAGTTCACTTAGGAGGGCTGCTGATCGGGGATGGCAGGCTTTCAGATTTAGTACCTCTGGAGTGGTCGAGCGGTGGGGATATAATCAGCCAGTATGATAAGGACGATGTCGAGAGGCTTGGTATTGTCAAGATGGATCTGCTGGCGCTTCCCACCATTACCGTTATCGAGGACACACTGACCGAGGTTAAAAGGAATCGAGGCATTGAGATCGATATAGACCGGATACCACGGGATGACCCTGATGTCTTTGCTATGCTCCGTAGTGGTAATACCATAGGCACTTTTCAACTTGAATCCCCGGCGCAGAGGGAAATGGCGGGAAGGCTGCTGCCGAATCGTTTTGAAGATATCGTTGTCTCGCTTGCCTTGGTCAGACCAGGGCCTCTCAAATCGAATATGGACAAGCGCTATCTGCCCCGAAGACACGGCAGGGAAGTGGTAACCTATCTTCACCCGGGACTAAAGGCTGCCCTTGGCGAAACGTTAGGGGTGATACTATATCAGGAGCAGGTTCTTCAGGTTGCTCATGACCTGGCCGGAATGAGCTATGCGGAGGCGGATGGCTTTAGAAGAGCCATGACGCATGATCGAACTCATGAGGAGATGGAGAAGATGCGGAGCTCATTCATCTCCAGCGCTGCTAAAAACGGCGTAGATAAAACCATTGCTGAAAAGGTGTTTGAGCAGCTGTCCGCCTTCGCCGCTTACGGTTTTTGTAAAGCTCACGCTGCTACTTATGCCATCCTTGCCTATCAGACGCTCTGGCTCAAGTGTCATTACCCCGCAGAATTCTTTGCTGCGGTACTGTCGAATCAGCCTATGGGATATTATCCTCCACATGTATTGGTGGCTGAGGCCAGGAGATCCGGGGTGGAAATAATGCCTCCCGATATTAACAGGTCCTCTGACCGGTATACTTGTGATGGCGGGTCTATACGTATTAGCCTTGCCCAGCTTAAGGGAATGTCGAGCGGGGCACTGGAATCCATCATTACACAGAGAGCGGAAGGCGAGTTTACCTCTCTAAGGGATTTCGTGCTTAGAACGAGGGTAAGTCAAGCTATTGTGGAGAATCTGATAAGGGTAGGGGCCTTTGATTCGTTAGGCAATAGCCAGGAGATGTTTTCGCAATTGCCCGGGCTGGTGTCTCTGAGCCATAAGGTTGGCAAAGGGGCAAAGCCTCTGATTGAAGATGCGGGTGC
>JAAXQM010000162.1 GCA_012974295.1 Dehalococcoidales bacterium | reverse complement strand
CTTATAAGTAGTAAGAAATTCCGTGACACCAAGATCAGACGGCAGGGAATTGTGGCCATTTATTGATAGAGGATGCTGAAAAAGAGGTGCAGGATACTTCCTGCCGGGGGTCTGGGGGTGCCCCCCAGCTTTAGACGCCCCCCAAGATTGGGGGATTAGGGGGTTGATTGAAACTATTTAGCCAGTCTCTGATAGAGTGCAAAAAAACGATTTCGACACACTAACGTGGTCAATAATAAATAAGTCTCTCCTTAAGGATCGCGGATCATCACTGCCAGGGCACGGCGTTCAGCTAATCATTGGAGGATTGTGCGGTATGACGGAAATCCACCCTTCCCCGTCGCCAAAAAAGTGAGGCAGCATTCTATCCTCGGAAAAAGTTCATAGACACCGTGAGCTGAAGATAAACGGTCTATGTTTTACATCTGAAAAGTATTAGAAACGCGGTTTCGGCTTATTAACTTGTTGGCGTAGGTTTTCTATTTTGTGATCCCTGGTTCGTATAAGAGTCATTATGTTCGTCGCCTCCTTACGAATAAAATGATCAGCATAATGAGGCCGACGATGAAAATGAGGCTTATGACAACAGAGAAGAGCGATTCCAAAGAGGTTACATCGGGGTTATTTCCTATTGGCGCCGGCTGGGGTGGCGGTTTCTCATCTGTCGAATCCCATAGTGATATGGACTCGTCGGATATCTCATATGCCAGAAGATCCCCCTGTAACTGGCCTTGCGGAAACCAGCCAAGGGGATTAGTACTGCCTGTTGCCTCCGCCCACACCCAACCCGACTCGCCATTTAAGTCAAAAATCACATTTGCCTTTCTGTAACCCGGCAGCTGTACCATAGCGCCCACGTGTTCTTTACAATCAACGATCGCTGAGCGGAAGCCTGCACCTTTATACATGACCGCCAAAAGGATGGCCATATCCTCACAGTCACCGAAAGACAGTCCTTCATCAATAATGCTGTTAGCCAACTCATCAGCATTTAAAGCGTACTCGTTGATACCAAACTGGTCTTTGTCCGATACATATCGAACCTTATTCCTCACGAAAAAGAATATTTGCTCAGCCCTTTGATTATGATCCGAATACTTATCGGCGAACTCCTGCCCCAGACCATATGCTGTGTCAGCCCACTCACCCAGGCTCTCAAAAGCTATTAATGGTCGCAAGCTTTCGGGTGGCCACCATGGACTGGTGTATATTTCCCCCATATAACCATCATCGCCATTTGCCCTCGTTCTGGATACACGCCAGTCATCGAAAATATCATTGCCCTCGTAATAGAAGTCTCCGGATGGCGAGGCAAGGCAGAGATAGGCGGGTATGAGCGGGATGAACAAGACTATTAGCAGAACTACGAAGACCCTTAGTGATCGCATTGTATATCTACCCGAGAGGGGTTGTTAGGGCAGCGTGGAGTACCAGCCCAAAGAATACCAAATATCCGAACACGTAAAGCCCCACAGCTATTGGCTCTGTGTTTACCCCTCGAAATGGTATCCTTGGCGTCAGCCAATCGAGGATGTTGAACAAGGCGATACCCACGAGGATACTGAGGAAAAAGCCTGCGACTAACAGGCCGAGCCTTACGGGACTGAACACAATCACTAGGGGAGAAGCACCCGTTGTAAACGGAAGGGTAGCTGCCCCGTGTATCACCAGGCCAGTGAAAATAAAGAAGCCAGCGATAAACAGGCCGGTTGAGATGGGACTCTCTCCTATTTTCTGTCTCTCGTGAATACGGGGGGTAAGCACGTCAAGAACCCGGATTCCGATCCAGAGCAGGAAGGCGCTAGCGAAGGCGTAAAATGCGGTTCTTGCCAGCCATAGAAGCACGGTAACATAATATGGGTCTGTTGGTCCTATTTGTTCCATGGCTAACCTCCTTATGTTCGTCGAGTTTAAGCTAGTGTTACCTTGAAGTCAAGAGAACCTGGGGCAAGTGACCCTCTAGTGCCCTAACGACCTGCGGTTATTGCATCGCTAACGAGTTAAATCAATATTACTTTATGAATGTTCGAAATAAATTCAGTGCCATTCCAGGATATCTGATTGCTACCTACACGGGTAGCGTGCGCCCCGTTCAGCTGCCTCCGCCACCAGCGGTGCACCCAAAGCAGTGCGGGCCAAATCTTATCTCACGGCCCAGAAGGGTATCAGGATCAAAATTGAAGATAGTCATGGGTTCGGCATCGGTGATCTTCATGTCCAGCATTTGATTGAAGTCACAGTCATATAGGTGGCCATCGTATCCTACGCTAACAAGCGAACGGCAATCAACCTGCATTGCTGCTGCGGGGTTAAAAGCAGATACCAACTTATCCATATATTCTATATAGTTGTCCGATTGCTTGAGTCGATCTCCGAACCGATTGATTGGCATATTTGTTACACAAAACAGCCTGTTGAATACCAAATCATACCTGGATATCAGTTCCTGTCTGAATCTCTCTTCAAGCCCAACACGGTCGGTTGGCAGCAACGGGCCATCGCAGTTATAAACCAGGTTCAGAACCAAACCAGTGGAAGGTTGGCCGTAACCCAGCTCATTTAAACGACGGATACCTTCTATACTCTTCTTAAACACGCCGTGGCCTCTTATCTCGTCTGTATTTTTCTGACTGTAATGGGGCAGCGATGCAAGTATTTCGACCTGGTTCTCAGCGAAGAAATCCGAAAGGTACGCCATTTTCTTGCCCGTGCCCGGATCACCATCGATAGTCACCGTAAAATTGTGACGAACAATGACATGCCTGTTCAATTTCCTGGCTTGGATAACGAAATAGTCGAAGTGTGGGTTGAGTTCGGGCGCACCTCCCGTGATGTCCAAGTTCTCCAGAAAATCATAGCTCGCGAGTACATTCAAACATCGGTCTATTGTAGTTCGAGTCATCTCCTCTGTACGACCTGGCGACGCGGCGACATGGCAATGAACACAGGTCTGGTTACACCTGCGGGTGACATTGACCCAGAGTGTACCTATAGAAATGGGGGAAGAATTCAAATTGTGTTTCTTAAGCACGGCTTTGAAATCATAGAAGTCTCTATTAATAACCTCTAAACTATTTCGTTCCATAGCATTATTCCCCTTATGATATGCTCACATGCCTCAAGAAGTCGTGGCTATATTTTGCATGGCTCTCCGAACGTGATTACCTTCTTTTGAGGAAACGCTCAACCACCTGTGAAGATCGTCCTCCGTATCAATGTCATCCAGCGCGCGCAAGCAATGCACTTTAAGACCTAAATATTCTATTACACTTAGTGTCTCATCGTACACCTTTGCGGTACTCCATGTGATACCACGAAACAGATCACTGTGCATTCCATTCATGCCCAGTAAATAATATCCCCCATCATTTGTAGGTCCGATGACGATATCATTGTCAATTAAAGCACTTATCGCGTTTCCTATTATGTCGGCTGATAAATCCGGCACATCGCTTGCCACGATAACTGCCTTCCGTGCTCCTTGCCCGAATACATAATTGAAAGCAGCCTCGATTCTGGTACCAAGATCTCCTTCTACCTGAGGCATGAAGTGAAACACTTCACCGGCCCACTTCATCATATTATCCTCATCATCTTTGTCTGCATAGAAAATATACCTCAGGACGTTACTAGATAGTTTCTTAGTTTCTTTGAAAACGTTCTCAGTGCATAGACGATACAATATCGCCGCCTTGTCATTGCCAATAGACGTTGCTAAGCGAGTCTTGACTTTACCTGGATGGGGAAACCGTACGAAGATGATCAAGTACACGCCATTGAGGCCTTTTTTCTCACTCTCATACTTTGTAGCCAACTTCTGTGGAGATACTCCTAATAAATAAAGTGATGTGTAGTAGATATTACGAACCTGCTGCCGTATTATTCCATTTTCAATTAATCTGCGCGCTGAAGTAACCACGGTCATAGGGAAACGGTAAATTCTAGTCTTTTTTCTCGCCTTTCTCATTAGTTCCATATCCTCGAAAAGTCGCCAATTTGGAAAGCCACCGAGTGTGTCGAAAAATGACTTTCTGATGACAATGCATTGGTCTCCGAAACGGAATCGCCCCATGTCGAATCGCGAGAGCCAGCAGAACAGCCGGAGCAACCAGTGTTGAGTATCGAAAGATATGTGGAAAGTGCCAACTAGCACGCTATCATCCTGGAATATTCTTTTTAGCTGGCTTATTGCCTCTTCAGGGAGTTTAGTATCTGCATGCAAGAATATAAGAATGTCACCGTTTGCTAAAGCGGCCCCGGCATTGCACTGTGATCCTCTCCCTTGTTCCGAACAGCAGACTCTAGCTCCGTGCTCAACTGCTATCTTTATTGTTCGATCCGTACTTCCCCCATCCGCTACGATTATCTCAACATTTGGATCGGTCTTATATACATGTGATATGCATTCAGAAAGAATGAATTCTTCATTGAGTGTCGGAATTACCACTGATAACTTTGGATAGGCACCCGCCATTACACCGATCCTCCAGTTAAAAACAAGAGAGGCTCTTCCAACGCCTCTCTTAGGTTCGGACACTATATACCTACGTACGGTGCCCTGTCAATAGTTTACGTGTAGATTACAAATCTAATTATTACAGAGCCTGCTGAAATACTTTCAATCAACCCCCTATGTCCCCCAATCTTGGGGGACATCTAAAGCTGGGGGACACCCCCAGACCCCCAGCAGGAAGTATCCTGCACCTCCTTTCCAGAGGTCTCGTTACGGTTTATAACAGCACCATGGACATTCACAGCTTCATTGTTGAATAAATGAGGATGTCGCCAGACCTCATCCTGCCAATCATAATCTCTGAGCCCAGCAAAGTTTCGCATCCTCTACCACCTTACGATATTGCTCTTAAGCAAGGGTTTTCCCTACAGAAAGAATCATACTTTCCCGACAGAATATCAACAAGGTTCTGTGTTAGCATGGATATCGGTCATACCTGAATACTTAACACTACGTCAGTTTATGAACAGGAAAGGGGGTAGAGATAGAGCAGCTAACCGCTGGAACATAAGCTGTATAACCAATGGGTGATAAGTGACAAAGCTGAGGAGAGCCCCAATATTTAATGCAGTCCACTTGTGTCGGCAAATGAGGGTTGAGTATCAAGTCGAAAAGGCTTATTAGCCACAATCTAACTATATATTTAAACAAGTTGCAGTCTGTGACTTAGAAAATTCAGTAAAGGGTGGTTGATTATATGGATGACAACAGGCAGGTTTCCGATTCACTGTATAACCCCTCTCTGGTGCCCTGTATACATCATTGGATTATTAGAGAACAGAGCGATGGCCAGTCTTTAGGTACTTGTAAGAAGTGTGGCAAGTATAAAACTTTTTCAAATTCATATGGCAATTTCAATTATCAATCTCCAAGAAAGGTGAAAGCCTAGAAAAAATAATGTACCCATGAAGGTAATATAGCTTTCTACAGAAACCTGTCCAAGTAGATCCATATTATCGAGGACTACACAAGAATCGGTATATCCCATATCTTATATCCTTTGTGTAAAATCCCAAAACCCACACCTGGTCAATCCTTATCTCCATTACGACAACCAATGACCACCCTTAGATACTAGTCATGTATGTGTTCTAAAAGGGTTTACCCGCTTGTAGGAACATGGTGCAACAGAAATAGTAACTGGGCTTCTCGTATAAACACGACCTTAGACCCATTGGAAAGCCTATCTTAAAACAAATGGTGCAGCCATCATGACATTATGGTGGCGATTTTGGCAGCCTGGTGGGAATTTATTAAGGCTTTCAACTCTGTGCAACAGACTCTATAGATACTCAGAAGCTCTACAATCTATATTAGTTCCACACCCCATTGACAGCATCTCCGAAGTCATCTAATATGTCCTCACCTCTACTCAGAGTTTAGTGCTCCCGTATGGTAGATAGTATGATGAACCCAAAGTGTCAGTTCGAGACCTATGAAAGCCTACTACTCTATAGTAAGTACGGCATTAAATTCGAAATTGCGTACTCTCAATGCCGTGACGGAAATACCATTGGGGACACGTTCATTGACGACCTCGGCCCGAGCCCCTCTCCACAAGTTGAGAACGCAATTGGCCGCCTTGATAGACATTTCGAGTACCTGAATATGGTAATGAACCTCAACCCTGTTAAATCGATATAAAGAAAAATGTTAGTATGCCATTTTCGATTCTCGAGTGCAGGACAAGTAGCGATAACCGAGACCAATTCATCTGTAACTTGAGAAAAGTGCGCTGAAGGAGTGATCAAGCTGAGAAGTAACGACAGCTCCCGACTGATTTCGCGGATCAAGGAGGTTTCCGGATTCGCCATTGAACCTCCGATCATTGAGGTCACCGATACTTCCAAATTCATGAGGATTGACCGCGGTCAGGTTATCCGGGTGGAAGGCAAGGAGTTTTTCGTAAGTGGCCAGGTCTACGAACCTCGATTCGGTCTAGAGGACCAACCGAAATTCTGGGTTAAGCGCGGTTATGACTTAGACAGCGGCCACCAGGTAATTATTAAGCTTGAGTTCTATGAGGAATTCGTGGCCCAGTTTGGATCTTATCGCATCCCGTGCTATCGCAGCCCCGAGAAGGAGAGTGAGGTGCTTCGGCTGATCGCAGGTGATTCGCGTTTCATGCAGGGACAAACATTAATCGACGATTCTGGCAATAACGTTCGGGTGCTCAAATTCATACGCGGCAAGACGCTGTTTGACCAGATACTCGAGATGGAAATCGACCATGAAGAATACTATCACACGCTCCTTACTCCCATTCTAAAGAAACTGGTCGGCTGCCTGGAGGCAATTCAGATTCTGCACGACGACGATCTCAGCCACGGAGATATCCGCAACGACCATATCCTGATTGAAGAAGAGACCAGAGAATTTCGCTGGATCGATTTCGATCTTTGCCAGGATGTCATGTTCGATCCTTACAAGACTTTTACGGCCTTCGACGTTTGGAGTTTCGGCAATGTATTGCAATTCGTTATCGGTATGGGGCTCACTACTTTTCATGATATTCTCGCTATCAGCAGGTTCCCGGCTGATATCATCACGAACCTTGAGGCAACGGATGCCAGTGCCTTCCATCACTACCGCCTGATGAACTTGAAAAAGATTTACCCCTACATCAGCGAACGGCTCAACACCATTCTAATGCGTTTCTCAATGGGCACTGAGGATTACTACTGGACGGTGACAGATTTAAGGAGAGACCTTTGCGAAGCCATCCCCGAAATAACCGGCAGTTGCTCTGATGAGATACTATAATATAGGTAATAAGTCTAAATTGGAGGGAATTCTCGTAATAATGTCGCAACCTAGCTTAGTGAGGTTATTGAGTGCAAGAAAAGGAATGATAGCGGGGTGATTGGCTGGTTTCCTACTCGTTTATTAAAGGAGAGTGATTATGGCTATTATTACAATTTCCAGAGGTTCGTACAGCAGGGGCATGGACGTTGCGGAGAAAGTCGCTGAGAAGTTGGGATATGACTGTATAGGCAGAGAGGCGCTCCTGCAAACTTCGAGAGAGTATGATGTTGCGGAGGTAAAGCTTGTTCGGACAACACAGGATACAACTTCAGTGCTGGACAGTCTCATTGGAGGGAAGGAAAGGTATGCTGCTCATATCCAAGCAGCGTTAACATCACGTGTTAAGAAAGACAACGTAGTCTATCACGGGCTGGCAGGCCAGTTCTTACTCCAAGGCGTGTCTCATGTGCTGAAAGTGAGGATCATTGCACCTCTGGAATACAGAATAAATATCGTGATGGATCGCGATAATGTAGAAAAACAGCAGGCAATACGAATCCTGAAGAAAGACGACGAAGAAAGAAATAGATGGAGTAGAAAGCTTTTCTTGATCGACCCGAGGGACTGCAATCTCTACGATCTTGTACTAAACATAGACAAGTGCACAGTAGTAGATGCCGTTGACCTCATATGCCATACCGCCGGATTCAAAGGTTTTCAGACTACATCAGAGTCGCAAAAAGCAATGGATGATCTTCAACTGGCCTGTGCAGTAAAAGTACGTTTAGTTGACGTGAGGCCAAATGTCGAAGTAAGTGCTGACAATGGAAACGTATCTGTGATAGCTGATGCACCTGTGACTCAAGAAGAGCTTGTATCTCGTGAGATTGAGAGAATTGCCAAAACCGTTCCAGGAGTTGATGATGTTCTTGTTCAGGTGCGTCGGCTTGCTTCGCAGGACTAATTTTATCAAGGAGAAAGGGTGGACTGAGCAGTCCACCTGTAGAAGTATCTACCGCTTGTTCTTTTTATACCCATTATGTCCGTTATACTAACTATACTATTCGATTAACGTTCTCTTGACAGAACGGGCAGAGTTCCCATTCCTTAAAATCGGTGTCGGATAGGCTGTTAGAAAAATACATAACGCAGGTAGGGTCGGAGCAATGTCCTAGTCCATAGGTGTGTCCTAATTCGTGTACTGCTTCCTTAAGTACACGCCGCTGAAACAGTTTTTCATCGCTAGGCAAGCCATAGAACTCTTGCCTTAATCGTTGTAAAGAGATAAGTGCTTTCCCTCCTACATAATCTGCCTCTCCAAAGATAAAATTCAGTCCGGTTGTATAGATATCGACGTCAGTGACCCCTAGAACTCTATCGCCTGAGTAAGGCAAAGGGGCTAATATGGCGAGAATTGAAGGGGAAAGGTGCTGGCCACGGTCTGGGTTCCAGCTATCCCAGGGCAGTGCTATCCTCTGAGCTATTCGCACTCTTTTGCCGATTACTTTCTCCAGAGACGGCCTTAGAGCATTAATAAATTCCTCATCTACATGACCTATAGGAATCAGCGCTATCACTTAATACAATCAGCTCCTTAATTAACTATCATTCGAATTTCAAGTACAGCTTAGCCCGCAATCCGAAACGTTGTTTAGCTCAATATCGCTATCACTTTACTTAATATATAGAGCTAAATGTAAACACCACATTAAAATGTGGACATTGACAGGAATCAATATGTTCACTGTACAAATGTACCACCGGATTTCTGAGCTAACGGATAAACGCTTTCCCCGAATACGGGAATGGTGGTTTAAAATCCACGGAGTAACTTTATGTCAATCCTTTTTTCTAAGAAATCCTTCTATTTCCTTTAACAGTGTCTCGTTTTCCTCGTGAGCCAGACCCAAGCTGCTTTCCAACCTCTGAATATAATTATCTATATCAGGAAAATTAACTCTTACCTGAGCTATCTTCTGGTTCTGCACAGCCACCTCATCATCTAACTCTGCTAAATCAATCCCCAGACCAAATCTCCTATCAAGAAACTCAACGGTTTTTCTACAAGCCCGAGGATCTTCAGTTGACACCAAATAGAAAGGTACTGGTACCCAAAGGCTTGACGCGGCCATATTTCTCTTTTTAGCTAACCACAGCAGATAAGAGCTTATAGTTGGTCTTTGACCAGTTGGGGTTTCATAATCGAAATCTCTTGCCAGATCATACTGACTCAACACATCCTTCATTTCCATTGAATTGGCTATAGCAAACAAATCTCGGGGAGCAGTGTGAGCACTTGGAGAAACCATCCCTCCTATGGTATATAGCTCTGTCGTATGACAGTAGTGTTCAGCCACGTCTAAGACTGAATCAAGAAATCTATACCATTCGTATCGAGGAGAGCTACTCTTCAGAATCACCAAATTCTTTTGTTGACAGTAATAGAACTTACTTTCTGGAAATTGAGCTACATCATCTTCGACTGAAACTCCCGCTAAAGGAAAGAAATCTGCAGGTTCAATTTCTGCGAACTCTGTACATTTCAATTTCTTACATAGGTAATCAATGACCTTCGACCCCAGCTTGCCAGCATCTTCACTCCAACCTACAACCAGAGAAGAGCTCAGTAATTCTGGTTTTCTATAGATTCGGAAGGGGGGTTTATGGCTCAACATTAATCTTCCTTTGACTCTCTCTTGAAGAATTTATCAATATCTTCGAGGATCCTGTTCTTATCCTCTTCGGTTATCGGTTCTTGATCAATTGCCCTCGTATGAGTTACGTATTTCAATTTATCGAGCTCTTCCCTTATCTCTGAAGGGAAACTCTCATATAATCTCTCAATTTCTCCCTCGCTACGTTCAACAATAGCAGTAATACCCTGCATCTCAAGTTCAATGCCCAGAGAAACAGATAGTACCTCCAGAACCGATTCCGAAGCCTTGGGATATGGAAGGGGGAAGTCTTGAAAATAAATCGGTATCTCTCCCATCATACAGATAGCATCTATACCCCTCTTCCTGGCAACTCCCAGTAGAAGCCCGTTTAACCCTGTTATGTTGCCCTGCCCACCTCCTCCATCAATTTCCGACATCAGCACCACATTTTCATAACTATTTACCTCATCTATTAGCTCTTCGCTATTAGGGACTGCCCAAACCTTTGGTCTCACAGTATGATGGATAGGAGCTACAGCCGCTCCGGAAGTATAAATCCTCCGACATCCCAACTTTATTGCTACATCTAAAACGAGATTGGCCATCCGGTAGGCTTTTGTCCCTTCAGCATAGGCCTTTCCCACCTCAGCGGGCTGTTCCTCTCCGATGAAAAAGACTAAATCCTTTCCCCCTGCTTTTCCTAAATAGAATTTACTGCCTGGAAACTCAAGAGACTTTAATTCGCCATGTCTAATAGAGACTCTCTTAGGATAGAAAAAGTCCCAGGGCTCTATCTCCCCGATTTCCTCTGCCCTTACCATTTCCCTCAATGTATCGACAGCTATGATCCCAATATTTCCAATTCCCGGCCAACTAGCTATCAGAATCGGGCTTTCAAGCTGGGGCTCTCTATAAATTCTGACTCCCATCGTTTCTCTTTTCTCTATGTAGAGCAGTTACTATAT
>JAAXQM010000028.1 GCA_012974295.1 Dehalococcoidales bacterium | reverse complement strand
ATCCTCCTCACCGCTGCCACAGTGAGCACTAACATCCGGTGCGAGAGTAGATCGCCGACATTTAGCATATTTGCGGGTAGTACCTTTGTCCTCTCAATATTACGCGCCGATTTATATATATTCGGATCGGGCTCAGCGGTGACAATCAGAACAGGCGGTTTCACCCCCAATGCCGAAAAGATGCGAGCTATTTCCTTTGTCATAGGATCGGTCAAGGCAATATCATCCACCACAATCATCTCACCATCAGACAACTTCGCCGAGAGCACACATCTCAAGGCAAGGCGCCGCATCTTCTTAGGCATCGCCTGGCGATAGCTCCTGGAGTGAGGGCCAAAGATTACCCCACCACCGCGCAACAGCGGTGATGTTGTACTTCCTTGCCGTGCTCGCCCCGTCCCTTTCTGGCGAAAGGGCTTCCTCCCACCACCAGCAACCTGTGCTCGCGTCTTCGTGTTCGCCGTACCCTGACGGGCATTAGCCAGCTGCCTTACCAGTGCTTGATGTACCACCGCCCGGTTCAGGGGTACTCCAAAAACCTCATCACTCAATGTAATATTATCAATAACCGCGCCTTGTATATTATAAACAGGTATATTTACCATTTTAATATCCCTCGGGGAGATGATCCGACAATTCACCATCCAATAAATAGAACGCCCTCTCTGCTACATCCGCAATGCGACGGTCGTGGGTCACGATAATAAATGTTTTCCCTCTGTCCTTATTCAGCCGCTTCATCAAGTCGATAATCTCAGCACCAGTCTTCGTATCAAGATTTCCTGTTGGCTCATCTGCAAGGACAACGGGGGGGTTCAGGATAAGTGCACGGGCGATGGCTACACGCTGTTGCTCGCCCCCTGAGAGCTCACCGGGCTTGTGATGTGTGCGGCCACTGAGCCCAACGATGTCCAGAAGTCTCTGTGCCCTTTTCTCGTAGCGTTTGTTCCCTCTTATCGGCAACACAGGCATAAGCACGTTCTGCATAGCATTCAAGGTCGGTACCAAGTAATATGTTTGAAAAATGAACCCGAGTTTCCTGCGGCGTATCCTGTACAGATTACGCTCCGCTACATTGCTCGTCTCCTCATTGTCTATAAACACCTGTCCTTTAGTAGGTCGATCCAGGGCACCAAGCATATTAAGGAAGGTTGTCTTGCCACTTCCCGACGGTCCCAGCACAGCAACAAACTCACCTTGCTGTACATTCAGGTTCACACCTTTCAATGCCGCCACACTAGTTGTTCCGCTGCCATATATTTTAGTTAGATTTTTAGCAACCACAATTCCATGCTGCAGATCATCAACTATCTCAGTCTCAGCATAGTTTTCACTTTTTGCCTTATACTCAACCATGACGTTCACCTATAAGGCCCTCATGCTCTCTATGGGGCTTACTCTCGCCGCTCGTAATGCAGGGTAGAGCCCACCTACCACTCCCGCAATTATTCCAAAGACGGAAATGAAAAGTATCAACTTCCATGTAATAGCTGCAACATCCATTGCGATATAAGCATCGATGCCTTGTCCCCCCAAGTATCCGATAGCCAGACCTATTGCAGCTGCGAGAATGCTTATGGTGATCGATTGAACAACCACTGACGTAATGATATTCCTATTGGACCAGCCCGATGCCTTGACGATGCCGAATTCCTTTGTCCTCTCTATGACCGAGAGAAGCATAACGATGAATATGGATATCCCCCCAGCTATCGCCGCAACTAAGGACACGATCCATAGGAAACTATCAATTGTACCCATCATTTCCTGGAAACTCTCTACCATTTCCGTGGCTATTGTGGCACTGACTGGAACCGCTCTATCCTGAAACATTTCAACTATGGTATCAGAGACATAGGTTACGTAGCTCAAATCAGCGGCCTCGACCCCAATGAAATTTACCTCATCGGTGGCGATAATCGGCATCAGTGTATGAGTAGTACTCAGGTCAGTATAGAGGCCGAAATCGTATAAGGTATTGCCGGACTCGAAAATACCAACTACGGTTACGGTGTTACTGGGGACATTACCACCTCTTACAGGCAACTCCATCGTGCCGCCCACTTGAGCGTAGTCTCCTCCCCTTGCGGCTTTCTGAGCTAATATGCCAATGATGACTTCATCTGTACTGCCGGGAGTTAAGGGTCGACCTCCCTCCAATATATTGTCTGCGTAGAATGGATCGTCTGGCTGTACATCGCCCTCTAAATCCACACCCCTCATGAGTACACCCATCGGATCGCCGAAACTGTAATCCTCGGTTGCGACAAAATATGTGACCTGCGGGCGTACTCTACTAACAGCCTCTTCACCTTCTATCTTTATCTGACTTATTTCATCTGCATATTCAATCGGCATGCCTATGCTGCTGGGCATCATAAAACCCAGGGGATCGGCTGCCGGATAAACAGCGACACCCGCTGCCATTTCTTCCATCATGCTATTCATTTGCTTATCCATTCCTTGGGAGATGCTGAGCAATACCGTCATGAGTGCAATACCGAGGGCAGCCCCCAGGATGGCGAAAATGGCGATTCCCTTTCTTCTGAAGGCGTTGGATACAGCGAATCTAAACAATAACTTCCTCTTGGCCAAACGATTTTCTGACAGTGACAAGCCTGTTTTTAGCGCCAGGCACAGATCCTCGAACGAGGAGCAGGTTGCGCTCCGCATCCGCCTCGACCACTTTTAGGCGACGCACTGTCACTCGCTCATTTCCCATATGACCCGCCATCTTCTTCCCTTTAAATACCCTAGCCGGGCTTGTGGTTGCACCTATTGAGCCCGGGGCACGATGGCGGTCCGATTGACCATGGGTCTTGGGCCCACCAGCGAATCCGTGGCGCTTGACCACCCCAGCGAAACCCTTCCCTTTAGAGATACCAGTGACATCAACGAAATCCCCGGTCTTGAAGATGCTGACATCTATTACCTGCCCTACTTTAAAGGATTCGATATCTTCCACTGCAAATTCCCTGAGGTACTTCAGCATACCTACTTGCTTGAGATGCCCTTTCTGCGGAGAATTGAGACGCTTTGCCTCGCCAAAGCCAAGCTGAATTGCATCATAGCCCTCTTTTCCCATCCTTTTAATCTGGGTCACGATACATGGCCCGGCAGATATAGCAGTAACCTGCGCTACCGTTCTATCCTCCTGAAAAACCTGGGTCATCCCAATCTTGCGTCCTATAATTCCTTGAATCATATTTAACTATACCCCGGTAATATTTCCTAAACTAAGTATATCTCTATTGGATTTCTACCTGGTAACACTAAAGCTTTATCTCTATGTCAACCCCTGCCGGTAAATCCAACCGTGTCAGGACATCTACGGTCCTAGAGGATGGATCTATGATATCGATCAGGCGCTTGTGGGTGCGAATTTCAAACTGCTCCCTGGAGTTCTTGTCCACGAAGGGGGAACGGTTAACACAGTGCTTCTTAATCTTTGTAGGCATTGGGACTGGCCCCACCACTTTGGCTCCGGTCTGCTCCGCAGCCTCAACAATCTGCCCCGCCGATTGATCCAATATCCGATGGTCAAAGGCTTTTAGTTTTATACGAATCTTCTGCTTGGGCATTAGGCGACTCCTCCCACTTTGACTACAAGCTGCTCAGTTAAATCTTGGGGCATCCCCTCATAGCGATGAAATTCCATTGCAAAGTTTGCCCTTCCCTGGCTCTTTGACCTGAGATCAGTAGCATAGCCGAATGTCCCTGCTAAGGGAATAAGGCAGTTGATTATCTTCGTGTCCCTACTACTGTCGATGCTCTGTATTTGGCTCCTCCTCGAGTTGAGGTCTCCAATTATGTCTCCCATGAATATCTCAGGACTGATTACCTCCATCTTCATGACTGGCTCAAGTACAATGGGCTTAGCCCTTTTTACCCCGTCCTTCAGCGCCATGGCGCCAGCGATCTTGAAAGCGATATCAGAGGAATCAACTTCATGGAAACTCCCATCATACAGTGTAGCCTTAATATCTATCAGGGGGTAACCGCCTACAACGCCACCCTCCATTGCTCCCCTTATGCCGTTTTCTACTGAGGGGATATATTGTCTGGGGATAGTACCACCTTTAATCCCGTTTACAAACTCAAAGCCGCTTCCCCGTTCCCCCGGTTGGAGTTCAATCCAGACGTGTCCATATTGCCCTCGACCCCCACTCTGTTTGATGAACCTCCCCTCAACCTTTACGGGCACGGTTATGGTCTCCCTGTAAGCAACCCGGGGCTTGCCAATTCTTGCCCCAACCTGAAACTCACGTAGCATCCGTTCCACGATGACCTCAAGATGCAACTCGCCCATACCTGAAATGATCGTTTGCCCCATTTCGTCATCATTACGGGCGGTGAAGGTAGGATCCTCATGCGCCAATTTGGCAAGGGCATCATCCAGTCGATCCTGATCGGCCTTCGACTTGGGCTCGATAGTTAACGATAGCACCGGTTGGGGAAAACGAATCGTTTCCAGCACTATGGGCGTATTAACATTACAAAGCGTATCACCGGTGTAGGTATCTTTTAAACCTAAAGCAGCAGCGATATCGCCGGCCTCAAGTTGCTTGACCTCCTCGCGGCGATTCGCATGCATCTGAAGCAGTCGTCCGATCTTTACCCGTTGCTCCCTTCTGGAGTTATACACCTGAGCGCCAGCCTCCACCTTTCCTGAATAAACCCTGAAATAGACCAGCCTTCCGATAAACGGGTCTGAAACTATCTTAAAGGCCAGGGCGGAAAAAGGGTCTCCGTCAACAGGGGAGCGCTGAAGTTCCTTGCCATTACGTGGATCAATGCCTACCACAGGAGGCACATCATTAGGTGAAGGAAGATAGGATATAACAGCATCGAGGATATATTGTATGCCTTTATTCCGCAGGGCACTGCCGCAAAGAACTGGCACCAATCGATTTGCGATGGTAGCCCGTCTTAGAGCCTCTTTAATAGTGGAGGTATCGATGGTTCTCCCTTCTAAGTAGAGAGTCATTAAGTGGTCATCGTTTTCTGCCAGCCTCTCGATCATCGTCTCTCTATGCCTACTAGTTATCTCTACGTAATCTTGAGGTATGGCTACTTCCACGGGGACTTTATCGAGGTCATCACTGAAAGCCCATGCGCTTTGCTCTATTATATCTATAACACCTTTAAAGGCGTTCTCGGTTCCTAAAGGCAATTGTATGGGCACGGCAACTGCGCCCAGTCGTTGCTTAATCATATCTACGGTACGATAGAAATCGGCCCCTACGCGGTCCATCTTATTGACGAAACAAATCTTGGGAACACCATATCGGTCCGCTTGTCTCCAGACAGTCTCCGACTGAGGTTCAACGCCAGCAACCGCATCGAAAACCACGACACCGCCATCGAGAACCCGAAGACTCCTCTCTACCTCAGCAGTGAAGTCCACATGCCCTGGTGTATCGATAATATTGACACGATGGTCTGACCACTCACACGTAGTTGCTGCAGCCGTAATCGTTATTCCCCGCTCCTTTTCCTGCGCCATCCAATCCATTACCGTAGTACCATCATCCACATCGCCCAGCTTATAGGTGCGACCAGTATAGTAAAGTATCCTCTCGGTAAGCGTTGTTTTACCTGCATCGATATGTGCGATGATGCCTATATTTCTCATACGTTCCAAAGGGAATGACCTAGTCATAGTTTTTACCACCGATAATGAGCGAAGGCTCGATTTGCCTCCGCCATCCTATGTGTATCATCTCGTTTCTTAACAGTGGCCCCCTGCCTTTGGGAGGCATCCAAAATTTCCGCTGCTAGCTTCTCCGCCATAGACTTACCCCCACGGGCCTTCGTCGCTTTTAGAAGCCAGCGTATAGCCAGGGCTATACCACGCCCCTGTCTCACCTCTATGGGCACCTGGTATGTTGCACCACCAACACGACGCGGTTTAACCTCAAGCATCGGTGTTGCATTTCTAAGCGCCAGTTCCAGTGTAGGCAGAGGATCCCCTTTCACCTGCTCCGCAATAATATCGAGAGCGTCATATACGATCCGCTCCGCGGTACTCTTTTTCCCGCAGTTCATTATCCTATTAATTAACCTGGATATAGTAACATTTTGGTACCTTGCATCAGGTGCTATCTTCCTTTTGGTAACCCTTGCTCTTCTCGGCATTCTAGTCTCCACTGGAGCGCTTGGTCCGCTTCGCCCCATACTTGCTACGGCCCTGCTGTCGATCCTCCACGCCTCCCGTATCCAGAGCACCCCGAATAATATGATACCTGACACCAGGCAAATCCTTTACACGACCACCCCGCAGCAGGACTGCAGAGTGTTCCTGAAGATTATGTCCCTCTCCAGGTATATACGCAGTCACTTCCATACCATTTGTAAGCCTGACACGTGCAACCTTACGCAACGCGGAATTTGGTTTCTTTGGCGTCATAGTCTTAACCTGAGTACATACACCGCGTCTCTGAGGAGCGCCATCTATCTGCGACATCCGTCCCTTTAATGCATTATACGTATAATGCAGCGCCGGCGTCTTGGTTTTTTTCTGCGCCTTTACGCGCCCTTTTCTCACCAGTTGGTTTATAGTTGGCACTTGCACCTCCAGAACAAAGTTAAAGGCCGAAAGCCTTAGAGCTGAACTGCCTTTCTGGCCCGGCCCAACCGACCTTCCGACCTCTGTCAGGCTAGCTTCTATGCACTAACCGTATTAATTTACCACTATTCGATGGCTGTGTCAAGCGTATTATGTGCGGTTTTGTATGGTATGGATAATTGCCCCAATCCTCAAAGAAAAAGAATCCATTACGTCCACTGCCGGAAGGAGCTCCTTGACTGTTTTCCTAAGTGAGGCTTATGCTAAACATAATGAAGCAACGCCTCGATCTTCTTCTGGTGGAACGTGGACTGGTAGAGAGCCGGGTAAAAGCACATGCTCTGATTATGGCAGGTGATGTTCTCGTTGAGGAAAGGGTAATAATTAAACCAGCCATACAGGTGAATACAGACGTGCCGATCCGTCTACGACAAAAACCACCCTTTGTGAGTAGAGGAGGCATAAAGTTATCCCATGTCCTGGATCTGTATAATATTGATGTCGGTTCACTGGTGGCCCTAGATGTCGGCGCTTCAACCGGTGGCTTTACCGATTGCCTGCTCAAGCGGGGGGCAAGCAGGGTATACGCTGTCGACGTCGGTTATGGACAATTGGACTATAGATTGAGAGTAGAACCCCGGGTAGTTGTCATGGAACGAGTGAACGCCCATTACCCCTTCTCATTGCCCGAGCCGGTTGATCTAGCCACATTAGATCTTTCCTTCATCTCGCTGGAGAAGGTTGTGCCAAATGTGTCCAAACTGGTAAAGCCAGGGGGGCAGTTGGTCTGCCTGGTGAAGCCTCAGTTTGAGGCAGGACGGGCTCAAGTGGGGAAAGGAGGACTGGTCAAGGATCCCTTTCTTCATGCCCGCGTCCTGGGCCGGTTTATCTCCTGGGCTATAGAAAGAAGGTACAGGCTCAGTGGGCTCACCCCTTCGCCCATTCTCGGTGCCTCTGGAAATCGCGAGTTTTTCGTAATATTGAATGTGTAGCGATGGCGAAGACTAATATCTCATTGCAATCGGAAGGCATTAAATTAAAGGGCGAGGTTTATTTTCCATATTCGCAAGATTGGGAACCCTCCCCCGCTCTCTGCCTGTGCCACGGTATTCCGGGGGGTGGCCCACCTGATCCCAGCGATCCAGGCTATCCAGCGCTTGCTGAGAGATTCTCTCAGGCCGGGTTTATAACTGCCATTTTCAACTTCAGGGGGACGGGGGATAGCGAGGGTAACTTCGATATTGCAGGCTGGACCAGGGACTTAGTAGTAGTCCTGGATTATCTATACAATATGAGCGAGGTAGACAGGTGTAAGATCTCAGTCATGGGCTTCAGCGCCGGTGCAGCTGTCTCCGTCCATGTTGCTTCTCAAGATTCGAGGGTTTCATCACTCGTCTTATGCGCCTGCCCCACGCAGTTTCACTTCGCAACTAACCATGAGAGCGCTGAGTCTGCCATTAAACGATTTCGCGACATCGGTATAATCAGGGAAAAAGATTTTCCGACATCGCCTGCAGGCTGGAAGGCTGACTTCAACAAGGTAAAGCCTATCGCGTCGATCGAAAATATTTCGCCAAGGCCTCTTCTAATCATCCAAGGTACGAATGACGACGTAGTAGACACGAAAAGCGCTTTGGAGCTATTTGAGCGAGCGGGGGAACCCAAGGAGATCCTGCTCATAGAGGGAGCTGGCCATAGGCTTCGCCTTGAGGAACAGGCAATGGATGGTGCTATCAAGTGGCTGACCTGCCAAGTATCTTAATATTTCGAGATTATTTCGAGTTTGACCCTGTGTTAGTTAAAGGCATATAATGGGTATGTAGGGGGCAACAATAAAACGCATGCAAGAATGCTGTGCCCTTTTTGGGGTTTACGCCCCGGGCGAGGATGTATCCAGACTTACCTTCTTTGGCCTCTACTCGCTTCAACACCGAGGTCAGGAGAGTTCTGGTATAGCTACCTCTGATGGGGAGCATATCCGCGTACACACAAAGATGGGGCTGGTTGCCCAGGCGTTTGATGAAGAGGTGCTAAGTCATCTCTGTGGTGATATAGCTATCGGACACAACCGATATTCCACCACAGGCTCCAGTCACGCCGGCAACGCCCAGCCTATTATTGTCGATGGCCCATCCGGCAAGTTAGCCCTGGGGCACAATGGTAATATCGTAAACGCCAAAGAACTGCGCCAGCAGCTTGAGGAACAGGGCTACAGTTTCGCTACGACCACAGACTCAGAAATCATAGCCTACCTAATCCTCTCCTCTACAAGCAAGACATGGAATGAACGGATCCAATATGCAATGAGCAGGCTCGTGGGCGCCTATTCGCTTGTGCTCATGACCGATGATACCCTTTATGGAGTGCGTGATCCGCTGGGAGTTCGTCCACTGTGCCTGGGCAGGCTCGATGGCGGTTGGGTGCTCGCTTCGGAAAGCTGTGCACTAGACCATATAGGAGCTCAATTCCTGCGCGATGTTGAGCCCGGCGAGATAGTGTCCATCGATAGCAAAGGAATGAGAAGCTACAAGGATAAGCGCAACAATGCAAAGCGAGGATTGTGTATATTCGAATATATATACTTCGCTCGTCCCGATAGCATGATAGAGGGGCGCCGTATTTATTCGGCAAGAGAAGCGATGGGGGCTAGACTTGCCCGGGAACATCCGGTAGATGCTGATATTGTTATTGGCGTTCCTGACTCGGCGACAACCGCCGGTATTGGCTATTCTCAGGAGTCAGGCATACCCTTCACCGAGGGACTGCTAAAGAACCGGTATGTCGGGCGCACATTCATCGAGCCCGACCAGCGAATCAGAGAGCTTGGCGTCCAGCTAAAGTTTAATCC
The DNA here is from genome assembly GCA_012974295.1 of Dehalococcoidales bacterium. Lineage (GTDB taxonomy): Bacteria > Chloroflexota > Dehalococcoidia > E44-bin15 > E44-bin15 > JAAXQM01. The sequence continues at coordinate 1,468 of JAAXQM010000028.1, read as the reverse complement.
AATGCCAGAGAGACTTGAGGGAAAGAGTGTAGTGCTTGTTGATGATAGCATCGTCCGTGGCACTACCACACCACGTGTGATTGCTCTGCTCAGGCGGGGTGGTGTCAAAGAGGTGCACATGCGTGTCTGCGCCCCTCCAATTCGCTACCCTTGCTTTCTTGGCGTAGATATGGCCAGCAGCTGGGAACTCATCGCTGCCTATAAAGAGGTTCCCGAGATTGCACGATACATCGGCGCTGACACCCTCGGCTATATGAGTATAGAAGGACTCATAGAAGCAGTAGCTCTCCCCAAAGAGCTATTTTGCCTCGCCTGTTTCACCGGCGATTATCCAGTGCCGGTACAGCTGGGTATGGATAAACTATCTTTAGAGTCACTCAAGGGGTAATTCTTGGATGCAAAGAGAGAAACCTATCGTGACGCGGGCGTGGACATTGATGCTGCTGATAAAATAATAAAGTCGGTACGCAAACAGGCGCGTTCTACATTCACAACCGAGGTTCTTGGCGACCTCGGTTTTTTTGGTGGTCTCTTTGAGCTGAAGGGTTATGAGGAGCCTGTCATCGTCTCCAGCACCGATGGGGTGGGCACCAAGCTGAAGATTGCCTGTGCACTGGATAAACATGACACTATAGGAGCTGATCTGGTAAACCACTGTGTAAACGATATCCTTACCTGCGGTGCTTCTCCCCTCTTCTTCCAGGACTACATAGCCATGTCAAAGCTGGTTCCACAAACCCTGGAAAGCATCATCAAAGGTATGGTTCATGCACTGACCGGGGTAGGCTGCGCCCTCATTGGCGGAGAGACCGCTGAGATGCCCGGGCTTTACCACGAGGACGAATATGACCTGGTCGGTTTCATTGTTGGAGCAGCGGAGAAGAGCAGCATTATAAATGGAAGTTCGATTACAGCTAGCGATCCTATTATCGGGCTACCATCAAGCGGTCTTCACACCAATGGATACTCTCTAGTGCGCAAGATATTTAACGTCGAACGTTCTGAATTTAATGTATTTTATCCCGAACTCGGTTGCACCCTAGGAGAAGAGTTACTGAAACCCCACCACTGCTACTATCCCGCGCTAAAGCCATTCCTACCTGAGATTAAGGGCATGGCCCATATCACAGGAGGAGGCATACCGGGCAACCTTCCCCGCATCCTTCCACAGGGACTTGCATCTAAAATAAATCGGGGCGCTTGGGTAGACCTTCCCATCTTTTCCCTGATCCAAAAGCAGGGCAATATTGATGAACAGGAGATGTATCGCGTCTTTAATATGGGGGTAGGCATGATTATAATTACCGCCCCAAGTAATGCAACGAGGCTATTGCATGGCATACCAGGAGCTACACTGATTGGCGAGGTGATGGAGCAGAAAGGGGAGAGTCGGGTAATAATACAGGGCGTTTGAGATCCATATGTCCTTACATGTCATTATTAGGTAAGGTGACTGATCTATATATTG
>JAAXQM010000139.1 GCA_012974295.1 Dehalococcoidales bacterium | reverse complement strand
CCTTGCTCCTTCATTTTCTTGATTTCTTCCTCTCTCAATACCCTTTTGAATATTTTCTCCGTTACAGTTAATGGTAGATCATCTCTGAACTCTACAGATTTGGGTACGGCAATGGCTGGGAGCTTCTCCTTGCAATACGCGATAATCTCATCGGCAGTGAGCTTACCTTTATATTCGTCCTTTGGTTTAATGAAAACCTTTATCCTCTCGCTCCCCGGGCGTTCGGGATCCGGGATACCTACGGCTGCAGCCATAGCTACCCCGGGATATTTAAATAATACTTCGTCAACTTCCGTAGTATATACTTTATATCCTGATATATTTGCCATATCCTTGATCCGATCTTCAAGTACAAAGTACCCATTCTCATCCATTTTCCCGATATCACCGGTATGAAGCCAGCCATCGGCGTCAAGGCCACTGCCTGGCGTAGGCCAGTACCCCTTCATATTCTGTGGGCCGCGCATTACTATTTCGCCGCTTTCACCTGCACCAAGCTCCTCACCAGTTTCCAAGTCTAATATCATCACCTCAGTATCGGGCACCGGCAACCCTATGCCCAGCGTCTCCTTGGCAGCGAAACCGGTGATTTTGGAAAAAGTGCTAAGATTTGCATGACTAAAACCACACTCGGTTAAACCGTAAGCCTCCGTTACTGGCATCTGAATTTCTTTCTTGATGGTATCAAAAATCCCCTCCGGAAGCGGTGCGGCAGCAGACAAGAGGAGAACGGGCAGCCTGCCCACTTTTTTCTCAGCTATCCTCATTAGATGAGTAGGAACAACGAATATTACCAGGGGGCGATGTTCCTTCATAATGGTTATGGCTTGATCCGTATCCCTGGGGTCGGAAACCAAAAAGATTCTCAGGCCTAAGGCAATGCAACACAGCACCGCCGTATGTCCGTATGTGTGGAATAAGGGAACAACGATTTCCCCGGCAGCCTTTCCCTTAATCCCTCGCCATAAAGGTTCAAGCATCCATGTCATTTGCCTTATAGTGCAGGCCTTATTGTAATGGGTTATCATGACGCCTTTTGGTACTCCCGTGGCGCCTCCAGTGAAGGAAAGATAGGCCAAGTCCTCCTCTGGATCAATATCAACTTGTGGAGGGTTCGGTTCATGCTTAGCAATGAGGTCTTTGAACTGATGGGCACCCGGTACTTCTTTTACTTCCGGCTCCTCTGTAGAGTAATCCATGGGCGATGTAACGATTATATTCCTCAGTTTTGTTTTAGCTTTTATTGAATTGACCGCATCAAGCGCTTCGTCCGAGCAAATCACCGTCTCCGCCCCCGATTCGCCTATCTCGTATTCCAGGTCAAGAACCCTGTGAAGTGTGCTGCATGGAACAAGTGCAGCACCCGTTTTCGATACTGCAAAATCGGATATGATGTATTGTGGGCAATTAGGGAGAATTGTTGCTACTTTGTCACCCTTCTTTACCCCCAACCCTGCAAGGGCATTTGCCAGCCGGTCTACATATTCCCTCAGTTCGCTGTACCTTATTTTCTTTCCAAGGTAGTCAATGGCAACCTGATTAGGATATGCCTCGGCTGAAACATCCAGTAACGTATAGACCGGAATTTTGTCATACGGCTCCAGGGTCTTTTTCAACGGATACGGCCCAAGCTTATAATTCTTAAGCCAGGGCTTGTCGCTTCCCTTTATCTTTTCTGCCACGACATTTCCCTTCTAGTTTCACCAGATGTCAGGAATATACTCTTCTAACCCTAATTCTTTTAATTTTTCAGGGGTGGGCTTCCCCGTAGCCTTATCCCATCCCCGTAGCTCGTAATATTTATCCAGCATCTCTGTCAAATTTTCATTCACCTTACCTTCTGCCGGACCCTCCGGTAGTGGATCTTCCAATAATCGAGGAGGTAGCGTATCGTCGGCCCTGGTCAGTCCTTCTCTTATACTGAAGACACGGGCAAGGTTATAGGACCTTTCGCCAAGCGTCACCATATCATCATACGTGAATTTGCGACCGATACAGTGTTCTACCAGCTCAACCCACTCATCTGAATCTACACAGAATCCCATGAACTTGCACGCCCCAAGCGTGTCGAGAGCACACATGACATTTTCTAGATCCACGAGAATGTGGACCTCACTGGGATCGGCCACCAATGAATCCTGAATCTTACTATCCGGAATACATAGGAACGGCATATCGAAAAAAGCCGGGCCCTGTATATATCCTGTAACATGGTCACCACCTCTATTGGCAACTGCATATGCTAGCCCGGTTACTTGAACGGCTCTGGAATCATAGGCTGGAAGCTCCAAACCCTTAACATGCATGGCAAATTTTTCACTTCCCTTGCCTAGCTTCTGGGACATCCTTCTCGTTCCTTCAGCCAGGAGATCACCTATACCCTCTCTCTTGGCTATCTTGTGTATTAGCTCTACTACAATGTCAGCGTCACCAAATTTAAGCTCCAAGCCATCCGTATCAGATTTAGTTAGTATTCCCTTCTCATAGCATTCCATGGCGAAAGCAATCGTACTCCCGGCCGATATCGTATCCAGGCCATATTCATCACACAGATAATGCGCCTTTGTAATCGCTTCCATATCGGTAACCTGGCACTGTCCACCGAGGGTTCCAACGCTTTCGTACTCCGGTCCCCCTCCCTTATCGCCTTTGTATTTCCCCTTCCTGATTTCACTCTGTCTTCCACATTTAATTGGACAAGCAAAGCATCCCCAGGACTCTACAAGAACCTTTTCGCTGAGGGCTTCTGCGTTTATTTCCTCTAAGTTTGGAAAGACACCAGTTTGCCAGTTTCTTGTAGGAAATCCACCTTTTTCATTCACCATGTCAATAACAGCGTTGGTACCAAATGTCTCCAATGCTACTTTCAGCAAAGACTCATCAACCAGCTCAAACTGTTTCCTTGCTACTTTAGCAAACGCAGTTGCATCTGCTAAATTGACTGGCTTCTTCCCATGCACGGCAATAGCTTTTAATCGTTTGGAGCCCATTACAGCTCCACCGCCGCATCGTCCCGCTGCCCGGTGGATGTCGCTCATGGTGCTGGCA
>JAAXQM010000084.1 GCA_012974295.1 Dehalococcoidales bacterium | reverse complement strand
GTCATGAAGCTCTCGCGCTATTCTCTTCCTCTCCTTTTCTTGAGATAAGGTAACCTCGCTTATGTAGAATCGCATGTTATCCTGCATCAACTTTTCCTGCGTTATATCCCTTGCAATAAAGTGCAAACCTCGACTCTCACCACTTACTGACATAGGCCGAATGGCAGTTTGTACTACCGTCTCGGTGCCATCCTTTTTTACCGCCTGGCATTCATAGCGATAGGTAATATCCCTCTCCTTCCCCCCCTTCTTCAATTGCGCTCTGGCAAAGTCCAGGCTATACGAACCCAGCAACTGCCCCACGTTCATACCCACAAGCTCTTTAAGGGTGTAGCCAAAAAGTGCGACCGCTGCCTGGTTGGCTTCAACTACCTTTCCCTTAGGATTAATTACAAATATTGCTTCGCCAGCACTTTCAAATAGGTCTCGATAACGTTTCTCTGATGCCACCAGTTGCTCCTGTGCAAGCCTGTGCTGTTTCTCCAACTCAATAGTGTGCAGGGCGAAAGCAATGTTTCCAGCAACTTCCTCAAATAAAGTCAATTCTTCTGTACTGGTTATAAACCGGCCTGGTACGGAAGCGGATAGTATCCCGTACACCTTCCCACGATACTGTAGTCGAGCACTTATGGCTCCTCTACCGGCATATCTGGCAACCAGAGGACAATTAGTGCAGGTAGAAGCCGGGTCACTGATCATGAAAGCTCTTGACTCCTTGAGTGCTGTTTCACAACAACTGGTCAGGTCACCGCTATTAAGCTGGTCAATCATTGGTGAGAATGCCTTTCCCAATCCAGCCTCAGCAGCAACTATTAACTTCTGTGACCGGTCCAGTAAGGCAACCCAGGCATTGTAGTAGCCACGGTTTTCTACAAGACTATTACAGATGCCTTTGAGCAATCTATCGCGATCCTTTTCCTTTATAATTAGCTGGTTTACACTCTGGATAGCATGAAGCACGAGATTGAGGCGTTGCATCTCTGTTTCTGCCCACTTGTGCTTAGTGATATCTCTTACTGCACTAATAAGTCCCACCGGATTTCCAGAGCTATTACGTAGCACGGTAGCATTCGCTTCAGAGTCAATTTCCCTACCATCCTTAGTCTGCAATGTATATTCCATTTTCGTGCCATGGCCCTCTTCAAGAGCCCTTTTTACATCCTCCATAGCTCTTGTACGGTCTCTCTCAGCAACGAACTCAATGCTATTGCGCCCAATAACCTCTTCCTTATAGCTATACCCCATTAAATGGAGTGCAACCTCGTTTACCTCCACAATATTGCCTACTGAATCTATTATTATTATCCCCTCACCAATGGAATCAAAAACAAAACGTTGTATTTCCTTTGACTCCTGTAGTGTTTCCTCCGCCTGCTTATGCTTTGCTTCCAATACCTCCAGCTCAGTTATGCGTTTGCGAGTTTCTTCTAATTCGTTCACAAGCTGTTGTTTTTTTACGCTACTATTATTCATCTATTTCCTCTTACGGCACGTCATCCAGTGTAACCCAGCCTTCCTTCAAGGCACGAACAACAGCTTGTGTCCGTGAGTCAACACCGAGTTTATTGAATATTCTCCCCAGGTGACCATGTACCGTCCGGGTGCTTAAATTAAGCTCGTCCCCAATCTCCTTGTTGCTTAAACCTCTGGTAACCAGCTTCAATATTTCTAGTTCTCGCTCCGTCAGGGTCTCAAGCGGTTTTCGTTCCTCCCTATTCGCCAATGACGGTACAAAATGGTCCAATACCTTTCGGGCTACCGCTGGATGAAGCACTGATTCTCCCTCACGTATTGCCCTTATTGCTTGAACAAGCTCCTGACTCTGTACACTTTTTAGCAGATAGCCTGCAGCTCCTGCCTCTATTAAGCTGAAGACAAACTCATCATCATCAAAGGCAGTAAGTATCAATACAGCTGTTCCAGGACAATATTCCTTAATATGTTTTGTCACTTCTATCCCGTCAACTTTTGGCATAGAGATATCGATTATGGCAACATCTGGTTTCAGGCTCTCGGTGAAGGCAATAGCCTCCTCACCATCGCTGGCTTCTGCTACGACATCAAAATCGGATTCCCTCTCTAGAATTTTGCGAATACCATCGCGCATGAGTGCATGATCATCAGCAATCAATATTTTTACGTGGTTCAAGATAAGCTCCCATAAACGACTAAGGTTTTACTCCAAGTATTATATCATAGCTCATAAATCACCCTAGTTTCTTTCTATGGTTTCTTTCTTTATTAATGCTATAGAGGGACGACTAGTATAGGGCATAATTGCCTATTTCGCCTATTCATCACATAGGTATTATTGACACTATTAGGCCCAAATTAATACGCACTTTTACCACGAATGAAAGGTGCTAATACGCTAGTTCATTTTAGTGCACATGTACTACTATGGATACTGGAAGTAGATTAGTTAAGGTTAATAAGTCAGGCGCAATAATTTCAAATGTATTAAATGAAGGGGGAACATAGAAATGAGTACAACAAATGAGCAGTCTGACGTACAAGAAAGGAGGAAGAAGGTGCAAACAATAGAGAACAGGCCAAATGTCGTAGGCGAGATCGATGAGGATGGATTCCTAAAAAAGGAGGCTGCCTGGACCAAAGATATTGCTCAGTCCATGGCCCCGACCACAGTACATAGTGATCTTACTGAGGATCACTGGAAAGTTATAAATTACATGAGACATTACTACTCGGAGTTCAGGACCATACCATCGGTCAGGAAACTGTCTCGGGATACTGCTCTCAGCCTAAGAGAGCTAAAGGTGCTTTTCCCCGACAGAGTTACTATTGACGCTTGCAGATTGGCGGGAATACCTAAACATGTAATCCACTCCTTTCACTATACACCCTACTAGTCAAGATGTTTCATGAGTGACCAGGATACGATTAACCAGTATATGAGTTCTCACTATAAACTAATGCCTTATGTGGTCACGAGAAGTTTAAGTCGATCTGGCTACACAAAAGGAACTCTATCATATAGCAAAGGAGGCTATGAATGGAAGTACTACAGATAGCTACATACGTTTTGTTCTGTCTCTTATACACATCT
>JAAXQM010000129.1 GCA_012974295.1 Dehalococcoidales bacterium | reverse complement strand
CCTACTACCTGATCAACGAGGCGGGAGGTATCGGACACTTCCTTCCCAATTATGAAAAGATGCTCAAGCTTGGCGTGAAGGGTTATCTGGATACTATAGAAGGAAAAGAAGGTGACCTCAATCGCGCGGTCCGTATCACCTGCGAGGGTCTCGTTGATTATGCCAAACACCTTGCGCAAGAAGCTGAGCGCTTGGCTGCCCAGGAAAAAGATACTGGGCGTTCCGCTGAGCTCAACGAAATAGCCCGCATCTGCCATAAGGTCCCATACAGCCCGGCGGACACCTTTCATGAAGCATTGCAGTCCCTTTGGCTGACCCATATGGCAGTAAACTTAGAGGGGCTCAACTCCGCTATCTCCTTCGGTAGGATGGACCAGTATCTCTATCCCTATTACCAACGTGACCTGGAGGAAGGAAGGATCACCCCCGAGCGAGCCCGCGAACTTCTGCTCTGCTTCTCCGCCAAGGCTACTGAGCACGTCTTCCTTCTTTCGGAGAAAGTAAGCCAGTATCATGGCGGATACCTCGTAGTGCAGGCAGCCATAGTGGGCGGTATGGACCGAGATGGGAAGGATGCCGTAAACGATCTCACCTACCTCCTTCTCGACGTAATGGAGGAATCTGGCCTCCGAGATCCCAATTATCAGGCACGCGTTCATGCTGGTTCCCCCGATGATTACCTTAGACGAGTGGTGGATGTGGCAAGGAAGGGCAACGGGGTACCAGCCCTTTTCAATGATGAAGCAGCTATAGGATCCCTTTTGTCCCATGGCTATCCCCTGGACGAGGCGCGTAATTATGGGGTAGTTGGCTGCGTCGAGCTGGCCATACCAGGGAATAGCTTTCTTTCCACCGATGCCGGACTATTTGACCTTCCCCTTTGCCTCGAGCTGGCACTCAACCGTGGAAGGCGACTAAAGGGACGCCGGCGCGTGGGCGCCGCTACCCCTGATCCTACGTCTTTTACCAGTATTGACCAGATAGTTGAGGCATTCCGGATACAGGTGGAGTATATGGTGGCACGTATGATAGATGACCTGCAGGTAATCGAGAAAGGGAATTGTGATTACCACCCGACCCCCCTTTCCTCGATGCTGGTGGATGGCTGTCTCGAATCAGGAAGAGATATCACCGCGGGAGGCGCACTCTATAACTCCAGCGGTATCCAGGGTGTAGGGGTAGCAGACGTCGCTGACTCACTGGCAGCTCTTGATGAGGTGGTGTTCCAAAACCGTAAATATTCTACGGCCCAGGTAGTGAGGGCCATGCGTGACAACTTCGACTCCAGTCCTGAGATCCGGGCTGCGCTGCTCAACGCCCCCAAGTATGGGAATGACCATTTGTTATCCGATACATATGCCGATACAGCAATACATATTTTCCACTCGGCCCTTGCCCAACACCACAACACTCGCGGAGGTCCCTATGTTCCCGGATTCTACTCCGTGACATGCCACGTGGTCTTCGGGCAAAAAGTAGGCGCTCTACCCAGTGGTAGAAAGGCTGGAGAACCATTCGCCGCTAGCCTGGGGCCGGCGAACGGACGGGATCGCCTAGGCCCCACCGCTCTACTCAATTCGGTTGCGCATGTAGACTCGACCCTATCGCCGAACGGCTATGCTCTGAACCTGCGTTTCGACCCTCATACTTTAGCCGGTGACACGGGAGTGAATATCCTGGCTGGTTTGGTGAAAGGGTTTTTTAAAAACAATGGGATGGAGTTGCAATTTAACGTGCTCGATCCGGAAATGCTGGAGGACGCCTGTCGTAATCCCGGCAAGTACCCGGAGCTGGTAGTACGCGTATCAGGTTACTGCGCATACTTCGACGATCTTCCCGACGCAGCGAAACAAGATATCATCGCCCGGACACGTCTAGGGGTATAAAATTGATGTCGTTCCCTTTCCCTCATTCTGGCTTCCCCTTATATAATTCTATGTCTCTCCTATTGTTGGATATAGCATAGATGACCGAAAGGTCGATCCAATTGTAGATGCCACCAATCGGTCACGGTGCAGATAGATACCCAAATGAAGTCATCCTAATCGGAGAATTTTATAATTTCCATGTAGAGATTAGCCATTAATATCGGTCTGCACCCCTTCCGCCGAGCGAATAGAGGAGATCAAGAGTAGGTTTGAAAGGATGGGGGTTATAATCGAGGTTAGAGAGTAGGGATGTCTATTGCCAGCTGATATTGCCTACGTAATCCTGTTCTCATCCCTGAACAATGCGGAACTTTTTTAGCTCCTAATCCGTCTGTATAATATAGTAAGGCCTATTATAGGCCTTCTGAGACTATAATAGTGAAGGAAGGTAACAACTATGAAAAGGATGCTATTAAGTGTATTGTTGCTAACAGTACTGCTAAGCGTGGCGGGTTGTGCAGAAGGTGAAGTGGCAGGTTTATTACAATCAGATAAGCCCCGAGAGACGTCACCTAATATCACCTCCTCGGATTCTACAGAACTAGTGGATGGTACTAGTGCGTTCGCCTTCGATCTCTACCAGGCTATCAGAGAGAAGGGTGGCAACCTATTCTATTCTCCCTACAGTATCTCTTTAGCACTGGCGATGACATACGCCGGTGCTCGCAGTGCAACCGAGCAGCAGATGGCGGATACCCTTCGTTTCACTCTCGACCAGAGTAAGTTGCATCCTGCATTTAATAACCTGGACCTCGAACTTGCCAGCCGCGGTGAAGGCGCTGAGGGGAAGGATGATGAAGGTTTCCGGTTGAACATCGTCAATGAAATCTGGGGACAGAAGGATTACGAATTCCGCAACGAATTCCTCGACGTCCTGGCAGAGAATTACGGTGCGGGGCTAAGGCTCCTCGATTTTATCAACGCACCGGAGACGTCCCGTGTCACCATCAACGATTGGGTCAGCGATCAAACGGAGAGCAGAATAGAAGACCTGATTCCGCAGGGCGTAATCGATGCATTGACAAGGCTCGTCCTCACCAACGCCATCTATTTTAATGCAGCGTGGCTTAATCCATTCAACGAGGATATAACCGATGACAGCGCTTTCTATCTGCTTGACGGTGGCGAGGTAACTGTGCCAATGATGATGCAGAGCGATTCCTTTGGCTATGCGGAGGGAGCAGGGTATCAGGCAGTGGAGTTGCCATACGACGGTCGCGAACTATCGATGGTGATCCTGCTTCCCGATAGCGGTAAGTTCGAGGAATTTGAAGGCTCACTGGACGCTGATCTTGTGGATACCATAACGAATGACCTCATATACAAAGAGATTGCTCTGACAATGCCCAAATTTGAATTCGAATCGGAGTTCAGTCTGGCCGATACGCTTGCCGCGATGGGTATGCCAGTGGCCTTCACTGGAGCAGCAGACTTCTCGGGCATGACCGGTAACCGCGACCTTTCTATCGCAGAAATACTGCACAAAGCATTCGTCTCTGTAGATGAGGCGGGCACGGAAGCCGCAGCTGCCACCGCGGTAGTTATGAATCTAACGGCGGCACCGGGGGAACCAGTCGAGGTTACCCTTGATCGTCCATTCATCTTCCTGATCCGCGATATTGAGACGGGTGCCATTCTGTTCGTTGGGCGCGTCGTGAACCCGAGCGCATAGTATACCCATAGACTCTTGTGCCAGATCCGTGAATACTATCATAAAAGGGCTATCCATTAAGGATAGCCCTTTTAGCAATAAGAGACTGCTGAAATACTCTCAATCGACTCCCAAATCGCCTAAAGCTGGGGGATACTCGCAGACCCCCAGCCCCGATTATATCGGGGCACCTCTTTTTTCGGTCTCAACAATGCTGATCTATCAAGATAATTAGTGGTCGAAAAAAGTTGCATTTGTCAATAAGTGGTGCTATTGTGCTGAAAGCTCTGTATGTAAAACAATGTGGTAGGACCAGAGGTGAATGACCAAGTATATTATCGCCCATGATGTAGGAACGAGCCTGAACAAGGCGGTTCTGGTGGACACGGAGGGACAGGTGCATGGGAAATGCTCCGAGTCATATAAGGTTCACTATCCGAAAGCTGATTGGGCTGAGCAGGAGCCCGAGGATTGGTGGAACGCGGTAACGCGAACTACTAAGTTGCTTCTGGAAGAGTCGGGTGTGTCCCCAAGTGACATTTTATGTGTTACTTTCTGTACGCAGATGCTCGGCATTGTACCAATAGATGCAGAAGGGATACCGCTCAGGCGGGCGATAATCTGGCTCGATAACAGGGCTTGCCACCAGGCTCAGAAAATGATGAGGAAGTTTATTGATGCTCGTATCTTCGCCCTGCTGGCTGGTGCCAGTTTATGTGGAAAGGACGGCATACCGAAGCTTCTATGGCTAAAAGCGGAAGAGCCTGATATATACCACAAGATGCGTTGTTTCCTCGATGTCAACGGATACCTCATTTATCGCAGCACCGGTAACATGGTCATGGAGTGGACTGGCGCATCCGTCTTTGGCATTGACCTCAAGAAGAAGACGTGGCTAAAGGGCGTCTTCCGTTATGTCGGGCTCGACCCGGAGAAGTTACCACCACTGGTTCGGCCCATTGATCAGGTTGGAGTTCTATCGAGAGAGGCATCCAGTGAGTTTGGGCTACTAGAGGGGACACCTGTAATGGCTGGGGCGGGAGATGCCCCCTGCGCTGCTGTTGGATCCGGTGCGGTTGGTGAAGGTGAAGGACACGTCTATCTCGGCACATCTGGCTGGGTAGCAGTGGTCACAGAACACACACCGCGGGGCAAATGCGGAGCAGCAACGATACATTCGGCAGACCCGGACAAAGCCTTTCTGTTTGCTGAGATGGAAACCGCCGGAGCCTGTCTACAATGGATGGGCGATGAGCTGTACGCGTCAGAGAAAATGGATCCCCAGATCCCTGACGTCTACGGCTTTATGGACGGGAAAATTGCCGAAATTCCCCCGGGCTCTGATTACTTGATCTTTACACCATGGATGTGTGGAGAGAGGGCGCCCATAGGAGACTGTAACGTCCGCTCTAGTTTTCTTAACCTGAGCGCTGGCCATACCCGCGAAAATATGCTTCGTGCCGTCTATGAGGGAGTGGCCTATAATATTAGATGGATCGTGGAAATTGTAGACAGACAATTCAAGTTTCCACTTCCAAGGTTACGGGTCGTAGGCGGAGGAGCGCGGAGCGCACCCTGGATGCAAATTCTGGCAGATGTGACCCAAAGGAAGGTTGAGGCTGTACGCAATCCTCAGGAAGCGGGAGCGATTGGGGCTGCTCTCGTAGCAGCAATTGGTCTCGGGGTATATCCCAGTTTCGAGACCCTGAAGAACGTGGTGAAAGTAGAGATGATCCTCGAGCCGCAAGAGGAAAATTGCGAGATCTACGATTCACTGTTCCATTCATACCAGGATGCATACGGAAGCCTAAAAGGTTTCTACAGGCGGCTCAACGAGAAGAGGTCTGACGAAGCACGTTCATGCAAGGAGGTGTCTAAATGAATACGGAGGAAATATTGGGGCTCCCCATGGCATTGCCCGACGGGATAGATTACGATGAATACCTTATAGCTACCTATCTGGCTTCTTTCGCGGCAGAAGTCCCTATCCCACTGCTATCTATGGCTCTTGCTGTCGAGCAGAGCACAGGCACCTGGGTAGCCGTTCCAGGAGAGACTTCTGAAATACGATGTCATCACATTGCTAAGGTGCTGGGCGTTTATGAGTTGCCTGATTACGAGTTCAGCGTACCTCCGTCATTAGAAACGCGGAACTGGATTATCCAGGTAGCCTATCCTGAGGTCAATATTGGCTCACAGATACCAATGCTGCTGACATCCGTGGTGGGGAATATTTCAATGGGTGGGAATATAAAGCTTCTGGACATCCGATTTCCCCAGAAGTTTGTCGCAGGTTTCAAGGGGCCGAAATTTGGCATCGCAGGCGTAAGGGAGATCCTGGGCATCCCCAAACGACCCCTGCTCAATAACATGATAAAGCCGTGCACGGGTTACCCACTGGAGCTTGGAGCTGAGTTGTTCAGGCAAGCAGCTCTGGGGGGATGCGACATCATTAAGGATGACGAACTGATAGCTGACGCCTCATTCAATTCTATAGAGGGTCGAGTCAAACGATACATGGAGATCGAAAAGCAGGTGTATGAGGAGACAGGTGAGCATACCCTGTACACGGTGAACATAACGGACAAAGTGCCAAAGGTTTTCGACAATGCCAAGCGCGCTGTAGAGCTGGGATGCAATGCACTCATGATAAACTACCTGGCTGTTGGGTTGCCCGTTATGCAGGCTCTGACAGAGGATCCAAATATAAACGTGCCTATCCTTGCCCATATGGACGTTGCCGGTGCTATGTACATGTCACCCCTGCATGGTATGAGCTCTCACATTGTGCTAGGAAAGCTGCCGCGCCTTGCCGGAGCCGATGTCGTCGTTATACCCGCCCCTTACGGGAAAGCCCCGGTCATCCCCGACAAATTCAAGAATGTTGCCAAGAATCTGACGTTCCCGCTATACCAACTTAGACCGACCTTCCCCATGCCATCCGGTGGAATCACCCCATCTATGGTACCGAAAGTGATGGAAGACCTTGGCAATGACATTGTAATAGGGTCAGGCGGGGGAGTTCATGCTCATCCGCAGGGTCCAGTTGCCGGCGGTAAAGCATTCCGACAGGCGATCGACGCAACGTTAGACGGTATTCCCCTGGAGGAATATGCGAAGGAGCATCCTGAGCTGGAGGCTGTTCTGAAGCCATGGGCCGACCCGTTTGGCAAAGGCATTACAGTTTAGGTGTAAAAGGAGGACATAATGTCAAGGGTAACTGTATTAGGAGGGTGCGGAGTGGTCGGGAGCATAGCCGTTGAGACGCTCGCTTCGAGCGGGGTATTCTCCGAAGTGGTAATTGCAGACATTAATATCGCGCAGGCGAATAGATTAGTCGAGCGGCTGGGACAGGGTAATGTTTCAGCTAGTGAATTTGATGCGGCAAGCCCTCACGGCATCAGAAACGCTATTGCTGGCTCATCGGTTGTACTCAATTGTGTTGGACCTTATTACAAGTACGGACCCAGCATACTGAAGGAAGTGATCGAGTCAAAAATTAATTACGTCGATGTCTGCGACGACCTTGATGCCACCGAGAAACTCCTTGATATGGATGGGAATGCGAGGAAGGCCGGCATTTCAGCACTTATCGGAATGGGCAGTTCCCCTGGAATAGCAAACCTTCTGGTTAAGTTCTGCGCCGATTCTCTACTTGATCAGGTTGAGGTAGTAGATATTTACCATGCCCATGGCGGCGAAAAGGTAGAAGGACCGGCGGTAGTGAAACATAGAATCCACTCCATGAAAATGGACATCCCGATGTTCCTCGATAGTAAATTCACAACGGTCAAGCTTTTTGAGGATAGCGGGAAATCACTGGAAGAAGAGGTTGAGTTTCAAGATGTGGGTACATACAGCGTGTACGCCTACCCGCATCCGGAGACGATAACATTGCCAAAGTTCTTGAAGGGCATAAAGAGAGTGACCAATCTCGGACTCGTGTTGCCGCCGGCCTATGCGGAACTGATCAAAGGGATGGTAAGGCTGGGTGTTACGGATGAGGAGCCTATGGAAGTACAGGGCCACCAGATTGCCCCACTAGAGTTTGCAGTAGCCTTCATACTCTCGCAGAGGCACAGGCTGATGCAGGAAGCCGGGCTTATTGAACCTATGGGTTGCCTGAAAATAGTGGTGAAAGGCAATAAGAATGGGGAACAAAGCAGCTACATCTTTTCGATGTCTTCCAGGGGACAGGGAATGGGTGAAGGCACAGGCGTTCCTGCTGCTCTTGGCACAATGCTTATGGCCACGGGGAAAGTGAAGCCGGAAGGTGTCAATCCACCTGAGGGGTGTGTCGATCCATTGGATTTGCTCGAGCTTGCCCGGACCAAAGTAAGCCTGGGTGATAAGAAAGGGTTGCCCATCGTCATTGAGCATATAGATAAGGACGGAAAATCAAAGAGGCTGGACCTGCTTGGCTAGCCAGTGTGGCCCGGGGTCTAGCTCAGTCCCATAGCGGTGAAAAACTGTGAGAACCTGTCCTTCAACTCGTCTATCGTAGTATACCTCTTATCAAAGAGGTCGAGCCCCAGGGCTAAGAACGGAACTCCAAGGTCGCGGCAAACCTCTCTCATGATACCTATGCTTGCCGCCCCATCCTTATGGCCCATATGCGCTGGCCAGACCACACAATCTATCTTGTAGTCTTTAACCACCCGAATCAGGTCATTGATGATGTTATCCGTAGTACCGCGCACCTGTCTTACCATTGGCACATCACATATATTTCTCTTGGCCAGGCCCCTGAACATGCTCTCCTCACTGGTGGTGTCGATCAATGTGTAGGGTGTATAGCCCGTCATATCCATGACTATGCATACCCCCCACTCCTCCTTCAGCCACTCTGTGAGCTCGGGAAACCACACGGCCCGAATATCGAACCAGTATAGCCTGATCCTCTCATTGGGAACACTCCCCTTACCCTCGCTCACCCTTCTCTCTGTCAGGTCAACAAGCTGCCTGAACCACTCTGTGCCTCTGCTATCGCCAACCATGTAGTTCTGAGCTACGCTCCATGCCTGGGCCCCTTTAGCGGCGCTGTGGGGACAGGGCACCGCGCGCCTTAGACCATTGTATTCTGCCCACAGCTGGTACTGCTTGTTGGACTCCTCGATAACCTCCCGTAGTCGGTCAACCGCAAATGTGTGACCGGTGTGATCTTCGAGGAAGGCCACCATGCGTCGGAGTTCGTCAGCGTGAAAAGCTATGCTACGATCGGTTTCCAGATAGGGCGCATCGGTACAGAAGACCGGTATATTCCGCCAGTGCTTATTATGAGCGATTGCTTGATGAAGCATATTGGTTGCATCGCAGAGAGACAGTAGCCCGATAAACACAGTTGGCAGCGGCACACGCTCTGCCTCTACGTTATTGATCCCCAACCTGATAAGCGTGCACATATCTGTGCCCAAACCGGCTCTCTCAGCTTCATCGATCTCTTCCAGAATATAGAGTTCCGAGGTAGGTACATAGGGCATCTGCGCAATAGTATACCAAGGAAGGTCTAAGGCAACGAACAGCTCCGGCGCGTTGGCGTAACTGCTGGCGATGAATGGCTTGCCCTCCTCGGCACAGGTAATTATTCGATCGTAGTTGTCTACCATAGCCTTGACCAGTGTCACTGTCAGCTGCCTTTCCGGCGATTGACTCTGCTCAAGCCCGCTTATCGCAAACTGCATGGCATCGCGGTCCTGTTTGAAGCGTTCCAGACCTATTATTCCCATATGCTACCTTCCACTGTTTCCCGAAATACACTGCGCAGTGAGACAATCTTATGCATATACACAACGTATGTCAATAGAGCAATGAGCAATCTTAACGCGATAAATACCTTCTTTACTAAAACGCTGCTCATCAAAGCCTGACAGTGATATAATAGCTCAAAGAGTCTAGCTTAGGGAATCTAGAGAGGACAACGGAATGTTACACCCCTGTAATGTATATCTGGACATCGAGACAACCGGTCTATCTTCCTACTATAACGATATAACCGTGATCGGTATCTATCTTGAAGATAGAAGCGATGAAAGACTGATTCAACTTGTTGGTGAAGATGCGACCAAGGATAATCTGCTTGAAGCGCTCGACGGTGTGGATAAAATCTTCACCTACAATGGTAACAGGTTCGATATTCCTTTTATACATAATTATTTGGAGGTAGACCTGGCTGCAATGTTTCACCACCATGATCTTATGTATGATTGCTGGAAGAACAATCTTTACGGGGGCTTCAAAGCAGTAGAGCAGCAATTGGGTATAAGCAGGCAGCTGAAAGATGTTAATGGATTTGAAGCTGTAAGGCTGTGGTGGAGATATAGAGATTATGGCGATCACGATGCTCTGGCAACTCTACTGGCATACAACAGGGAAGACGTAGTGAATCTGAAGGTTTTAAGGGAGATACTGTGGTCTCATACTTCCATTGAAACGGGCAAGCGAGATGTTATATAGACATCTTTGAACTGACACAGCGATAAATTTGTATGCCCATCTATTCTCACTCCCAGCTAAGCACATATGAAGACTGCCCGCTGATGGAGTCCCGGCAGTAGAAGAGAGAGAGCGGAAGCTGGTGACCTGAATGACCGGGCTTAAAGGCTTAAGGAAGCTAGACCTTCTCGACCTCCACAAGGACATCATAAAATGCGGCATTAGCCTGCAGGATATGCTTTTGCACCGGGTTTATCATATCATGGGTTAGCTGATTGAGATGACCTTCGATATACTGATCGGGCCACCATCCTTCCGTTATGTTGACTATACCGGGCTTTATGCCGTTGCTTAGCTCCGCGTTCACTTTAAGCTGTCCGCGGTCATTGAAAACACGCACTATATCTCCATTAACGACGTTACGTGGTTTAGCATCCACTGGATTAATCTGCACGGTAGGGTTCGGCACCTTTTTCAGCAAGCCGGGGACGATTGCCAGGGTGGAGTGTACTCGATTGCTCGGGTGTGTCGATAGCAAAGAAAGCGGGTAGCTCCTTGCCTTCTCACTGCGTACACTCTCCACCGGTTCTATGTAAACCGGTAATTCCTGCCCGAATTGTTTTATACTTTCCACGTAGAACTCGATCCTGCCCGTTGGAGTCCCGAATTGCTGCGGCCGGTCTGAAGGCTGCGCCATCACAGGTCCCGACTTCAACCTCTCCACGGAAACGCCCTCCATAGTGGGGTGACCCGAAGCAAAGATTTCCTCTATATATTGCTCCTCTGTCTTGTTAAAGTATTCACCAAATCCCATTCTCCGGCCCAGTTCAGCAGCTATCTGGAAATCTGATCTGGATTCCCAGAGTGGCTCAATCACCTTCTGCTGAAGCTGTAAGTAGGGGTGTTGAAGGTCAGTGCGGCACAGGTCTGTGCATTCAAAAAAAGAAGCCGCTGGCAGTACATAATCGGCATACTTAGCCGATTCGGTCATGAAAAGGTCGCAGACAACCAGGAGCTCCAGGTTAGGCAGAAGCTCGCCGATAACCCTGTGGGTATTAGGCATCTGGTTTACAAAATTGTGCCA
>JAAXQM010000064.1 GCA_012974295.1 Dehalococcoidales bacterium | reverse complement strand
TACCTGCATATGGGCTGGCGAAGTAATTTTTACCATAGAGATTACCTATGAAGGTTCTACAGAACAGATCACACTGACCCAACCGGGATTGAATGATTGGCCCTCAAAATATATTTATACACAGTCCTATGAGATAACATATAACGTCACACCTTATCCAGAATTGAACAAGCAAATATCTGAAGATGACTATCGTCTTGAAGTAATCATAAATCCTGTTTATCAGGGCTCTACACTTGAGGATACCAAATGGTTTCTACGGTCGTACGATGAGCAGAATAGCTTGAAAGCAATAATTGAAGATACCGAAATTACTGCTATATTTAACAATGATAAAGATGAAGTCAGTGGTTCCGGTGGATGCAATACCTACTTTGCTAGATACGAAGTTAGAGGATGGGAGTTAGAGATATTTGAGCTGGCTTACACAGAGATGGCCTGTATTACACCTGAGGGCATAATGGAACAGGAGCAAGAATTTCTATCACTTCTTGCCAATGCGCAATCTTTTGAAGCTGATGACACGACACTAACTATCCTTTGCGCAAGTGGACAGCAACTATATTTCACCACAGCTGTTAGATGAGAACGATTGATGATTTAACCTTTTAATCTTATGAAACCTTCGTAATCTCAGAGGTATACTTAGAGCAATTCATATCTATGAGTAGGGATGGTAAACCATTTCAGCAAGTGTCGAACGACAACTTCTATTCTTAATATCATTGAGAAGATCCACTGATAAGAATCTCGAACATTGTTGGGAGATACGAGATTGCCCAGACGAGTGGAAAAATGATTGTGATGCCCGGGAGCTGAAAGTCGGTAATATCTGTTGGTTCGTAAATGGAACGTTTTGTGAGGGTAAATATACCGATATATGGGAAGACAAGATGCAAACATGCCGACAATGTGAAGTATTTAAACAAATGATTGCTGTGATTGAAGACAAGTAATGTTTTTTCAATCCTATGTACTCACTACTTCTGGTAATAGTGGTACAACAATCTCTTGTTATGATATCTTCATAGAAGTAGAATAGGCCAGCCTTCTGCGCAGCCTAACGCTAACTCCAAGGCTCATACTAAATGAGGAGGTGCTATATGGACAATGTGTATTTTCTGCTCATAGGTGCAGCGCTCACTGCAGCCGGCATTGTTGCATTTCGGGGAAGTAAGCATGTCGCGGTTCGTAGCATCGCCGCCGCTGGGTTCACTGTTGGTGGCATCATGTTTTTCATTGCCCTGGTCAACGCATTATCAGGAATCGGATGACTGCTGAGCTTACCTCGAGTACCGGGAAGGCCAGAGTATAGTCAATATAATGAATTGTTTAACAACCAGTAAATTAAACTGAGAAGGCTGCGCCAATTTTTGGCTACAGACGCTTACGGCTAATGGGTGATAAATAGAAAGGAAGCCTTCTAACAGGACTAAAAAGGAACCCCTATTGGACAAGCAGGACCCATTCTTTCCTGCATTTCTTGCATTGACACACGTTTTGTCTGCATCAATTCCGGCTAGACACATGGCCCTGGCATAGCCCTGCATCACTTATATACCCTACACCTGGTTACATCACTTACCCCTTAGTCTAACCCGTGAAATGTCTAGAAACCAGCGTCCCTGTCTCAATACCTTATTACTCTCAAGGATTTGTAGCCCTTTCTTAAATAGGGGACCATCAATAACCAGTGTATGATATTCCCCTCCTTCACCACAGGGTGAAATGCCTTTTATCTCTAACTGTTTAAGGAAATCTAGGTCTATCCGCTGTCCTAAACATTCCTCACCGAGCATCTCAGCCTTGGTGGCAACCACTATCGCCTCGAATCCCAAATTGATAAATTCCCTCATTATTTGCCCTTGGCTCTCCGCCCACAAGGGCAAATGGGGAGTAATATTTACTTCCTGACAGACTTTGTCAATCCACTGCCTATGACCAATAAAGTCAATATCGCCAAAGACGCCACCATCAATTCCCTCCTGCTTGAAGGCCAGGAGCATTTTTTTGAAATCAGCTTCATAGTTATCCTTGGTAGCCGGACGCTGAACTAGTGGAATTCCAATCGCTTTCGCCTGCAACTGTAATACCCCAGTCGATAGACCATGACTACGCGAGTATTTTCGGTCCTCGGTTACCATGTTAACCAAATAACTGACCTTTAGACCGCTAGCAACTGCTCGATAACAAGCAAGACAACTGTCCTTCCCCCCACTCCAGGAAGTAAAAACCTGACTGATGTTAACCTCCTACTTTCTATCCCAAATGGGAAACATAATATTATACCTGTTCACTCAATTGGGTGGCCTTCTAAACCGTAAAAATTAGCTTTAGATTTCGATCCATTTTTAGCGCACCTTTATATACATTTTTAAAGTCCTGACAATTGAATATGGGGATATAACTGTTGATATCCTAACAGGATCTCTATTGCAGTTGGGGCTATAAACTTGGACCTGTAATGATAGTTTACACCTGAATAAGACTTAGCCCATACGGGTCGACATCCCAATGTTCGTGCAATGGTGACCATGACTGGCTGCTAATGTTTCGATAGAAACACAGACATCCCGAATACAATCACCTCGCTAGGTACTAATCCCTCCGGAAGAGCAGGTACACTTTAGTATGCATACTTTTTTCCACGTAGGGTATCCAAAAGGACTAGTGAGATTAGGCATAAATGCGGATAGACACACGCTCTGACAGTGCTATGATTATATATAAGTAACACATCTGGGATGTGGCTAGAAGGCTATGGATATTAATCCATGCTATAAGCACCTCCCCCGAATGATGAGGCTGATTATAAACCCCACCAATTGGTGGGGTTTATTCATTTGACATGAAATAGTAAAAAGAGGGGCAACCTCGGTAAAGGCTGCCCCAAGGAAGGTACAAAAAGTGACTCGTGTAGGGCCAGATTTCTGCTGCCTTCCCGTTTCTATTATGGAAAATTCGACTAGTTCTGTCAATTAACGAGGTAAAAGCAGGGTGACGAAATGAAAAGGAGGCGCAACCATGGCTAATATGCAAAAACCCATTGACAGGAACCGACAAGGAACTGTTTTAGTCCTGTCTCTTATACACATCTGA
>JAAXQM010000007.1 GCA_012974295.1 Dehalococcoidales bacterium | reverse complement strand
GGGCAATAAAGAAATGGCCAAGGCCAATATCGAGGCCTTCGAGCGAGCCTATAATGAGGTTACACAGGCATAGCAATGAAGCGTGATCCTGCCAATAATATCTCTGTAACCGGCGTTCCAAGCCCCAAGAGCTGGAGAGAGATCCCTATCGGTGGGGTAATTACCGACGCCGGTAACTCGGAGGAATATCATACCGGGGGTTGGCGTTCTTTTCGTCCTATTTGGGATTGGCAGAAATGCGTTAATTGCAAGGTCTGCTGGATTTATTGCCCTGACGGCTCAATACGGATAAGGGACGGAGCGGTCGCCGGTATCGATCTTGACTATTGTAAAGGGTGTGGTATCTGCTCCAAGGAGTGCCCGCATGACGCTATTAAGATGATCGAAGAGTCTGCGGCAGAGGCAGAAGCAAAGGTGAAACAATGACACTGCAAAAGGTAAAGGGTATACCGGTAGCGCTCGAGGGTGATCGGGCGGTGGCGGAGGCCATGCGCCAGATGAATCCCGATGTGGTGGCCGCTTACCCGATTACTCCCCAGACAGAGATCGTGATGCGCTTCAGTGATTTTGTGGCCAGCGGCGAGGTGGAAACCGAATTTATCCCTGTCGAGAGCGAGCATGCATCGATGAGTGCATGTATTGGAGCCAGTGCTGCCGGTGGGCGCGTCCAAACGGCAAGCTCTGGTGCTGGTATAGCCCTTATGTGGGAGGTGCTGTGGGTAGCTTCTGGATCACGCCTTCCCATAGTAATGCATGTCGTTAACCGCTCTCTGTCGGCTCCCCTAAACATACACTGCGACCATTCCGACTCCATAGGTATGCGTGATGCCGGATGGGTCCAGCTTTACGATGAAGACGTGCAGGAGGCGTATGATAACGCGATTCAGGTGGTACGAATTGCCGAGCACCCCGATGTTCTATTGCCCACGATTCATGCGCTCGATGGGTTTATCCTGGGACACAGCGTGGAGAGATTGGAGAAGTTACCGGATGAGGCGGTAACAGAATTTATTGGTACGTACACACCGGCCTATCCTCTTCTGGATGTAGAGCATCCCCTCTCCTATGGCCCTATGGATCTCCAGGATTATTTCTTCGAGCACAAGCGCCAGCAGGCAGAGGCGATGGTACATGCGCTCGACGTTGTAGCGCAGGTCGCAGAGGAGTACGGTGATCTTACCGGGCGTTATCACTCTTTGATTGAGGGATACCGTCTGGATGACGCCGATTTCGTTACCGTAATGCTCGGCTCTACCGTAGGAACGGCCAAGTGCGCAGTTGATCTGATGCGAGAACAGGGGGTCAAGGCAGGCCTGCTCAAGATCCGCTGTTTCAGGCCATTCCCTGCGGCAGCGGTGGCCGAGGCACTGGCAGACAGAAAGGCGATAGCAGTGCTCGACCGTTCCCTATCTTTCGGTGCTCAGATCAACCCCCTTTGCCTTGAGGTTATCGGTGCCCTCTATAGCCATGGCTTCGCCCCAAAATTGATTAATTATGTCTATGGGCTGGGCGGACGGGATACAGTGCCCGCACAGATCTGCGAGATATATCAGGAACTTGTCAGGATCGATAGGGAAGGAGTCACGGGATCAGTATTGCGATACCTTGCAGTGCGGGATTAGGAGTTTGCAATGGTGCTTAACTTAGAGCCTATTTCTGTCGAGCGAGACCTACTGGCCCCCGGCCATCGGCTGTGCGCTGGTTGCGCGGAGACCATCGTCGTTCGCCAGATACTGCATGCCGTGGGGGAGCCGGTAATCGTTGCCTCCTCCACCGGATGTCTGGAGGTGGCCACATCGCCCTACCCCTACACGTCGTGGCGCGTTCCCTGGATACATAGTGCCTTCGAGAATGCTGCTTCTACTATCTCCGGTGTAGAGACCATGTACCGTGCCCTGGTAAAGCGGGGTAAGATCGAGGATAAAGGTCTCAAGTTTGTTGTCTTTGCCGGGGATGGTGCCACCTACGACATCGGCCTTCAGTTTATTAGTGGCGCTATGGAGCGGGGACACAGGTTTCTGTATGTTTGTCTAAACAACGAGGCCTATATGAATACAGGCATCCAGCGCTCCAGTGCCACCCCTTTTGGTGCGTGGACTACAACGTCCCCTGTGGGCAAGGAGACTCCTGGTAAGACTCAGCACCGCAAGGACATCACGGCGATATTCGCTGCCCACAATATCCCCTTTGTGGCTCAAGCAGCACCCCATGCATGGCGCGACCTGATGTCCAAAGCCAAGAAGGCAATTGCCGCCGATGGGCCCTCTTTCATTAACGTTATCGTTCCTTGCCAGAGAGGCTGGCGCTATGCGCCTGGCGACACTATAGAGCTCTCCCGGCTTGCAGTCGACACCTGCGTCTGGTCGCTGTACGAGGTAGTCGATGGCGAGTGGCGACTGAATTATTATCCTAACCCCAAGAAACCAGTGACCGACTGGCTCAAGTCCCAGGGCAGGTTCCAGCACTTGCTCAAGCCAGAGAACAAGCACGTGGTCGACATCCTACAGGCAGAAGTTGACAGGCAGTGGACCAAGCTGCTGGAGCGGTGCAAGGTTTCCTAAGAATCTTCCTGATCTGCTCTAGATCGATAGATGACAATCTGCCCTCTTCACACGGCTCTCTTTCCATTGTTATCACGACGCACGAAGTGCTAAAGCTATCTCAGTAATGGTAAGAGGGTAGCAAAGGAAGTCCCCCGATATCATAGGGGGCGGGGGGTACGGGGGTATCCCCCATGAATACATCCCAGGGCAGGCAGGTGGAATAGGAGACTGCTAAAAAAGAGGTGCGGGATACTTCCTGCCGGGGGAACACTTTCAATTCTTAGATGGCTTGAAGCGCTTGGTCGCTGCTGTTAATTACAGGAGTATGAAGCGAATCCATCACTGTACCCCTCAGAATGACCTCCGTTGTAGCTTGCGGGTTTACTCATTCCACTTGTATTATCAGGAATACAATCTTCATATTCCTCAAGAGATATTAATCCTTTTTCGTATTGACAATCGCATATTGCATTAACTCGTCCCTCGGTATGTCCTGCGCTATAACCCTGCTGGTAATACGTGCCTTCTTGGTTATGCGTAT
The DNA here is from genome assembly GCA_012974295.1 of Dehalococcoidales bacterium. GTDB lineage: Bacteria > Chloroflexota > Dehalococcoidia > E44-bin15 > E44-bin15 > JAAXQM01. Next base: position 24 of record JAAXQM010000007.1, on the reverse strand, counting down.
CATCCTGGTCATTCGTATCTTCAT
>JAAXQM010000292.1 GCA_012974295.1 Dehalococcoidales bacterium | reverse complement strand
ATATTATACTACAAAATATGATAGTCAAAAAAACATCATCCGCTTGAAATTCTTTTACCGGTTTCCCATCAAATTCGAGTCCAAGCGGATGTATTTAACAAGATAGGGTACTAAATAGCGAGGCTTTATTCCAGGCGTACTCCACAGTTTGTTGAAAAAGATTGCCAAGGTTCGAGTATTATTAATCCAATTCCGTTATTAAAGGCATCCGCAGCACACGTCATTGGCTCAATTGCTATTGAGTTTCTTGATGGAGGAATGAAGACCTGCAAATAGTTATATTTCCATTTCCCGGTTTCCTGCCATAGGCAGATCTTAAGATCGAGTTCAGGGTCATAAAGTTCAGTTATTGCCTTTCCACCTGCTTTCTGCAGGACGAATCCCGTATCGAACTCTTTGTTTTCAATCTGAAACATGCCAGCGTAATCCTCATGAATAAGGTTACCAGTTGGAATCATCTGTGCGTCTACTTCTATCCTTGACTCTGCCGGTATCTTTATATGCAGCCTGTCCACTTTGCCCTTTGTTTTAAAGTATGGATGCCATCCATCACCCACTGGTATGGGGAAATCACCCAGGTTAGTAATCTTAGTCTTGTATTGGAACCCCTTGCCTCCCATTAAAGAATATGTGAGTATCACCTGGAACTTAAAGGGGTAACCTTTTATGGCAGCGTCATACATATACTCCAGTTCTAAGGAAGCTTGATTAGCGCTACTCGTTTCATTAGTGACTCTCAGGACCTTGTCATATATAAATCCATGGATCGCATGTCTGTTAAAGTTTATAGGTAGCTGATAGGGCTTCCCAGTGAAAGAATATTGACCGTTACTTATCCTATTTGGAAACGGGATTAACTTCGCACCTTTAAACCATGCATTCCTTATAAGTTCCGAATCGGTTCGTGAGCCATCTAGGATCGAATAATTCTCATTCTTTTTACGAAGTACAATCCTATTCACATTGCCCCCGAACCCCGGAATAATCGATACGTATTCTCCGTTTTCTGTATCAGCTAGCACAAACCTGAGAAAATCCCCTAAATGATCGGTCTTTATCTTGAACATGCAATATCCCTCTATAGTTGTTTTATCCAGAAAGGATCGCCGCTATTTATCATGGCAGAAGAGACATATAATAAAGATTCCGTATTAGGATATCCAATTAATATGGAAGTAAGTTATATGGCTGCGTATGATGTGGGAGCATAATACTCCGAGGAACATCGCCTGTCAATGCTGTGGGCCAAAAGAGGGGCCACCCATTATCGGGTAGGCCCACCTACTTACCAAACAATATCAGGTATTCAGAACGTTGTTATGGCCAGTAGAGTTTCTGAGCTGCTTTTTGTAAATCTGAGCGGAAATCGGGGTGGGCGACAGCGATTAGTTCCTCGCAGCGCTGCCTTATTGTCTTGTTGCGCAGTCTTGCCACGCCATACTCGGTGACAACCAGGTCGGCGATGTTGCGCTGCAGGGTTATCGCAGTACCCTCCGGCAGGTGAGGCATGATACGGGATACGGTGCCGTCCTTGGCGGTGGAGGGTAAAACCGTTATGGAACGTCCACCCTTAGAGAGCAGAGCGCCGAAGGCGAAGGGTATCTGACCACCGGCCACCGATAGGAGCCGAGCGCCCAGGCTCTCTGCGGTGATCTGGCCGGTCAGGTCGATGGCCAGCGCGTTGTTGATGGCCACCATATTGTCGTTCTGGGAGATAACCCGTATATCCTCCAGCCATAGCAGGTCCACCAGGTAGAACAGCGGGTTGTTGTTGATCCATTGCATATCCTCCCTGGAGCCGCCGCCGATGGAGGTTACTACCACCCGCTCGGGGAGCAGCGTCTTGCGCTTGCCGTTAATAACACCTTCGCGCACAAGTGATATAACGCCGGGGGGAGTTGCCTCCGAGTGGAAGCCGATATCTTGCCTGCCTTCTAGCAGTCCCATTCTTATCAGTGGCTCGGTGGTGCGGCCGACACCTATCTGTAGGCAATCGCCGTCCTTGATAAGCGAAGCAAGGTTGGCGACGATATCTTTCAGGTAGGGTTCGGGCTCCTTCACCACGCGCCCGCCAAGGCTGCCGGTGCCCGGCTGCCCCTTGCGCGACAGGTGCTCAACGAAATAGTCAATCTCCGAGACGTGCACGTAGTTGTCGCCATAGGTGCGGATTAGCCTATCATTCACCTCGGCGATAATGGTACCGCCCTTTTCCCTGACCGCCTCTATCTCCTGGCGCTTGGTCCACAGTGACGCGCCGAAACTGCAGAAACCGTGCTCGTCGGGCATCGATACCTCTGTCAGCAGCACGTTGGGGGGCACGTTATCGGCGCCGAAGGGGATGATCAATGGCAGGTTGATATCGCACCTGCGCTCGTCGAGCATGTCCTGTGCGGTGGCGGTAGGCCACGATATCGTGATATCGAAGGATGCATCCCATCCAGGGTCGTACCAGCCAAAGTCGTATCCCGGCGAGGGTGCCAGCACCTTGACATCGGTTAAATCCCCTAATCGGGCTGCTATCGCCAGCCCCACCGCGTGCGCTTCGCGGCCAGCGGTGAAGGCCACACTGTCGCCCGATTTTACCTTCTGGGCGGCTTCTTCGGCGGATATCAGCTTTCGTTTATAGTCTTCCTGACAGTCTGCCATCGTCAACTCCTCATTTTTCGGCTTTAGGTGAAGCGGTCTTGCTTCTGTCCTCGAGAAAGCCCTTAAGACCCTTCTCCTTTTTCGCTTTGTACAGGTTGACCTCATCGGGGCGGAAGCGCACGTACTGCAACGCCAGATGGGCGTGGAAGTGTGCGCGCGAAATTCCGCCCATGCCCATGATGTCCAGCATTCCGTTCAACCATTCTTTGGTGACGGCTACCGCCTCGCTGGGCAGCTGGCTCAGCGTCTCGGCCCACCTGAGCGTCTCGTCTTCCAGCTTCTCGATCGATACGGCTTTATTGGCGAATCCAAGCTCGGCCGCTTCTGTACCCGATATCTCGGTGACTGCGTGGCCGGCATAGGCCTTGTTTGACCACAGCGGCCAGACGGGCCACTCGGTGAGACCGTGGAGCTGGCTGCCGAAACCGCGGATGCCGAACTGGGCATCCTCGGTGCATATTATGA
>JAAXQM010000123.1 GCA_012974295.1 Dehalococcoidales bacterium | reverse complement strand
CTACTACAGTGGCTCCCGTATTCTCTGCAATATCCACAGCATCTCCAACGTGATCCGGGTGGTCATGGGTTACCAGAACTATGTTCGCTACTTTTACGTCGTCCAGGCTCATTGGGCGTAGGGGATTATCCACAAAAAAGGGATCGATATAAATTATCTTCCCCTTGGCTGAGGTAATCATAAAACAAGCGTGTGATAACCACTTGACGGATCCGGACATTTTCGCCTCCTTTTTACCCTATAATTATTCAAGGAGCATCGCTAAGGCTGCCCGTATTGCTCGCGGAGTACGCGTTTCAATATCTTTCCCGTGCTGGTGCGGGGAAGGGCATCGATGAATACCACGGAGCGGGGTCGTTTGAAGCCGGATAGCCGCTCCCGGCAGAATTCGATAAGCTCTTCGGCGGTGGCAGTTTCTCCCTTCTTGAGCGCTACGACCGCCCTGGGCTCCTGGCCCCATTCCGGATTGGGAACTCCAATCACTGCCACCTCTTCAACAGCTGGGTGAGCATATAGCGCATTCTCCACCTCTTCAGGCGATATGTTCTCACCGCCCCTGATAATCATATCATCGCCGCGACCGGCGAGGAAGAAGTATCCATCCTCGTCCATATAGCCCATGTCTCCAGTGCGCAGCCATCCATCTTTGGTCATCGTTTTCGCCGTCTTCTCGGCATCTTTCCAATATCCACCCATCAACCTCGGCCCACGGGCTACAATCTCACCAGCCTGCCCTGCGGGTACGTCATTGCCCACCTCGTCGATAATTTTCATCTCCACATCGGCCATGGGTCGGCCAATGGATGAGGTAAGCCTCTTCAGCTTCTTGTCCTTTTCTTTCTCGGTTCCCTCGATGACATGGTCCTGAGGCCCCAGAGTGGTGATGGTAGAGGCGGTCTCCGTCTGACCGAAGGCATTTATAAAGTTCATCCCAGGAAAAAGATCGATGGCCTTCTTGATCACCTCAAAGGGCATAGGGGCTGCCCCATACGTAATCACCCGCAGGCTGGAGAGATCGTACTTCGCGAAATCCTGGTGGTCAATGACCCGCTTCAGCATAGTGGGTACAAGCATCGCTCTATTAGCCTTCTCCCGCTGCACTGTTTCCAACCACTCATTGACCTCAAATTGCCGCATCATCGCCAGGGAGCGGCCACCATAGGTAGCTGCCAGCATCGCCTGTATTCCCGCTACATGGTAGAGCGGCATGGTCAAGAGGTTAGTCTCTTCGGTCTCAGGGTCCACCGGGTTCACATTCTGCAGCATATAGACACTGAAGCTGTTGTGGGGTAGGGGCACTCCCTTAGGCAATCCAGTAGTCCCCGCGGTATACATCAGAATCGTGATATCTTCATCATCGATCTCGGCGATGAATTCATCAGCCGACGAAGTGGCAAGCAACTCTTCATAATCAAGCATGCCCTCCCGCTTTCCATCTGTAGATATATAGTGCTTCACCAGGGGCAGATCAGGACGCATATCGTTTACCATATCGACATAGCGCCCACCTACCAGGAGGGTATTTGTCTCTGAGTGATTGAGCATATGGATGAGCTCATCTTTCTTTGCTCTGAAATTCAGCGGTACGAAGATGACGCCACTTTTGGCTATTCCATAGTAGGCCTCTACGTATTGATTACAATTGACCTGTAGGATGGCTACCCGATCGCCATTTCTTATTCCCAGACCAGCCAAGGCATTAGCTAACCTATTAGCCCGGTCATTTAGTTCACTAAAGCTGAATCTCTTCCCCTCAAATATGAGTGCCGTCCGATCAGGGCATACAGCAGAAGCGATAGTAAGGAATTCCGTGGTGTTCAATCTAACCTCCTTTAATAATATCTCGAAAGATGTAAAAACTAATACCCGCCATACAAATCCGGTTACTGTGATTAAGCGAGCTTGTTTTTAACACCCTCGATAATCCTTAGCAATACCTTCCCCACATCCATATCGATTAGTACATCAGCACTCTCATCCATAGAGGCGGCGCCAACATTTATGATTATCAGCTTTGCCCCGGCCTCTTTAGCATAGATAGGCATATAGGCTGCGGGATATACCATCAAGGAAGAGCCTAATAACATGAACAGGTCGCAATTCCGTGCGTGTTGCTCCGCCTCTTCTATCTCCGCAGTCGGTGGCGGTTCCCCGAACGAGACTGTTGCTGCTTTCAACAACCCACCGCACTCACTGCATATAGATCCCTCCTCACCATCCCCCAGCCTCTTGGCGACCTCTATGATAGGGTATCGCCTATCGCAATTAACGCACTTCACCCGCCGAAGTGACCCGTGAAGCTCAATGACCTTCTCATCTGGTACGCCTGCCTTTTGATGCAGTCCATCCACGTTTTGAGTAATCACGCAGTCCAGCTTACCCATTGTATAGAGCTCGGTGATAGCGTAGTGAGCAGGGTTCGGCTGTGCCAGCTCTATCATGCGGAACATGTTCCATGTCTGCCAGCTTTTTCTCCGCGTTGTGGGATTACCTACAAACGTTGGAAAGGAAGATTCTTTGGAAGTCGAAATGCTTGAGCCTGTAGTGCCAGACATACCTGAATCTGTGCTCAAGCCTGTCCCGGTGAATATCACAATTTTCTGGGCATCGAGGACTAACTTTATCGCTTCCTCTATAAGTTCCTGTATTTCCTTTGTCACACGAATCCTTCTAACCTACACTACATTCAAGCAGTTGCACCTGTTATGGAGGGAGAGGCATCTTTTCTATCCAGGTCTTTCAGAATATAAGCAAGCCTTCTCTCCAAGGCCAGCCCATCCTCCAGTGTGAGGTCGAGTCCTCTCGTAATCGCCTCCTTGGCATACCGTATGGCAATGGTATTGCAAGAAAGTATCTTCCGTGCCGTAATAACAGCAGTAGAATAGAGTTCCTCGCGGTTCACTACCATATTCACCAGCCCAATGCGATAGGCGTCCTGAGCATCGATGCGGTCACCCGTAAGAAGCAATTGTAGAGCCTTGCCTTTACCTATTAGTCGAGGCAATGTCTGGGTGCCTCCTGCTGCCGGAATCATGCCCAATGATACCTCGGGAAGGCTGAATATAGTGTCCTCGGATGCTATCCTTATATCGCAGAATAGCGCTATCTCTACACCGGAGCCGAATACATAGCCGTGAAGCGCTGCAATAAGGGGTTGCTTTATGCTTGAAAAGAGGCCCCATACATCGCGCTCCCACCTAACCTGGCGGGCGATTATCGGCGATGGTGCTGTTCCGAACTCGGTAAGGTCAGCACCTACACAAAAGGCCCGCTCCCCAGCCCCCTTGAAAATGGCGACCATCACATCGGCGTCATCCCTGATAGCAGTAAGCACCTGATATAACTCGTCGCGCATTTGAACATTATAGCTATTTAGCACTTCAGGGCGATTCAGGGTAATATATGCAATGCCGTCCTTTTTCTCATAGAGAATGGTACCAAAATTGCGCACGCCGTTATTTTAACACATTCTTCGTGAAAACGTCAGGGGGAACGTGAGCGCTAATAATATTATGTCAATTAATATTAACCGAATCGACAGTTGTGTTATCCGTTAATATATAGGGCCGCTACCGGGCACGAGCGATGAGTTCCTCAATGTCGATCTCGGTGTAGCACCGACCAATAGTGTCTATGGAATGGGCATCGCTATTGCTTAATAAAAGCAGGTCATATTCCTCAGCTAGCGCCATTACCCTCTCTTTATCGATGAAGTGAAGTGCATTCTCTATCTCAATGCCCTGAATATTCTCTATTACATTGGAAATTGTGGGATAGCCAGGGTGAGCGAGAAAGCGAAAGGTGGCTCCGTTAGGCAGAAAAAGCTCTACTTCCTGATGCCACCTAATATCGATTTCCTGGCCAGGAATGATGAGCACCTCGCTATTAAATGACCGCTCCACAATATCTTTTACCTTGAATCCATATTCCTTGTCCCAATGCTCTGTGATAGCGATACCATCCAGTCCTCTGGCCTTTATCTGGGCAATTATCCTTCCGACTATATCTTCATTGGGATCTCTAAAGAGGGTAGCCTCACAACAATGTGTATGCAGGTCTAGCTTAAGTTTAATCTTCTATTCCCCCTTGAACCGTGGCGGCCTTTTTTCCTTAAAAGCATTGATCCCTTCCATCCTGTCCTCGGTGGTTTGAATCAGGAAATAGAGGTCGGCCTCAATACGCAATCCCTGCTCCAGCGTAACGTCCATCCCCTTATTGACCGCCTCCTTTGCATACCTTAAGGCGATAGGAGCCTGCGTGGTTATTCTTTCTGCCCATTCCTCCACTATTGAAATAAGCTTAGCGGGAGAGACAACCTTGCTTACCAAACCAATGTTTAAAGCCTCCTCGGCATCAATGGGTTCAGCGGTGAGGATCATCTCCAGGGCTTTTCCCTTGCCCACCAGGCGCGGTAACCGTTGCGTTCCGCCACCGCTGGGGATCAGACCATGAGCGGTATGGGGAAGGCAGAAGCTTGCCCTATCTGAGGCGACCCTTATATCGCAGGCGAGTGCCAGTTCCAATCCCTCGCCCATAGCAACGCCATCGATGGCAGCGATGGTTACAGGTTCCAATCTAGCGATAACCCCGGAAGCATCGCATTTCGCGTCCCGTTCCTCTGGATCACTGCCTGTAGAAAAAACATCTCCTGCACTCTTGAGGATCACAACACTAATCTTCCCATCACACTGAATTGCCTGGCAGACGTCAGCCAGTTCATCTGCCATCCGGGTGTTTATCGCGTTCCCAACCTGAGGGCGATTGAGTGTGATATAGCAGACCTGCCCCTTCTTTTTGTAGATAATCGTCTGATAATGCACGGTTAACCATCCAGTTAAAAAGTCTCCTATCGATGATAACCATGAGCACAAGTGGTGTCAAGGCATATCATTGTTGACCTTTAGCCGGGCTTATGATATATTTATTTTCGTAAAACTGAATAACAGACCCAGAGGTGCCCAAGCGCGAGCAAGGGCTTAAAAGGACGGCAAGCCGGTGAGAGTCCGGCGCAGTACCGCCTACTGTTACCCTGAATTGATTCAGGGAAGTCAGAACGTCAGCCTCAGGATTTCCTGTTACCTCCGCGGACAAAAGGGGGTGGGAGGCATGCTAAGATAGCGTGGGTATCCCCTCGTTCTGCAGAGCGAGGGGTTTTTTTATGCATTGTGCAATTAAACACTTAAATTACAGGTAAATTACGAGGAGGATTCAATGAGAAGTCTAGCATTTATCTCATTTTCATTGGTTGTTGCGCTTACTCTAATGACAGCCTGCACCACTACACCGGCGTCAACCCCTACTCCAACGCCGGGGCCAATAACGATAACTGATGACCTCAATAGGACAGTAACCGTAGCGGAGATTCCCCAACGGATTGTTTCCTTGTCACCGAGCAACACAGAGATTCTGTTCGCCCTCGATCTGGGTGATAAGGTCGTGGGTGTAACCGATTTCTGTGATTATCCTGAAGAGCTGCTAGCTAAAATAGATGCTGGCGAAATACAAAGAGTCGGTACTACCTTCCCCGGATTCAATCTGGAGACCATTGTAGATTTGGAGCCCGATGTAGCTTTCGCTATCGGAGCGACAGTCCCCGAATACGTTACTGACCTTGAGGGCTTAGGAATACCAGTGATCATCCTGCAACCCGAGGACATTGATGGCATTTTCTCCGATATTGAGCTGGTGGGGGAAGTTACCGGCAAGGAGGCAGAAGCCGAAACACTCATTGCCGACTTAGCGGAGCTTATCGACGAAATTGTGGCTAAAGTTGCCGATGCCCCCTTACCGCGGGTCTTTTATGGCACCGATGTCAGCAATCCTAATACGCTCTATACCGTGGGCAGTGGCACTTTCATCGATGCCCTTATCACCCTAGCGGGAGGCGAGAATATCACCGGGGGATTGGAGGGCTGGACTACCTACAACCTGGAGGACTTGGTTTACTCCAACCCTAATATCGTCGTTATTGGCGGTGCTAACTGGGGTGTCTCTGCGGAGGAGGTTGCCAGCCGTCTGGTCTGGCAAGACCTCGACGCTGTGAAGAACGGAAAGATATTTGCCATTGACGACACTCCGCTTGTCCGCCCCGGACCACGCATCGCTGATGGGCTGGAGCTATTAGCAGGGCTGATCCACCCCGAGCTATTTAAGGACTAGCTTGAGCGCTATTACATTCTGCGTTGCTAGTTCGTATTACCCCGTAACGCTGGTTTACAATATATGCGCTCGTTGGATAAAAATTGTTCACTAGGCTAAAAAAAAATCGCCGACTGCTGATCCTGGTAGCACTGGGTGCGATATTGCTCCTGTGCATGCTCATCGCTGTTTCTATTGGGGCGGTGCCAATCTCTCCTCTAACTATAATAGAGATGACACTAAATAAGATGGGTATTTCCCATTTTTCGCCCACTTGGCCACCGAGCGCGGAGACCATCCTGTTCCAAATTAGGCTTCCCCGAGTCATTGCCTCGGCGCTTGTGGGAGCCGCCCTGGCATCAGCGGGGGTGCTGTTCCAGGGGATGTTGCGGAACCCCATGGCAGACCCCTACATTATTGGCACCTCTGCGGGTGCCGCCTTTGGCGCAACCATTGCCATGATGCTCCCGATAAGCATTGTCTTCCTCAGTTTTGGGCTTGTACCCATCGCTGCTTTTCTCGGAGCGTTGGGCGCTGTCCTCCTGGTGTATAACCTGGCCAGAGTGGGTGGTAAAACACCAATCGTGAGCATGCTGCTTGCCGGGTTTGCCATAAGCGCAATGTTGACGGCTATACTGTTCTTTATGGTGACTTTAAGCGGTAGACCGGAACTTCTTCAGAACATATATTCTTTTCTTATGGGAAGTATCTCGGTAAGCGGGTGGAACCAGATAATCATCATCGCCCCTCTTATAATCGGGGGGATTGTCGCTGCTCGCTTCCTAGCCTCTCGTCTTAATGCACTTTCCTTAGGCGAGGAGGGTGCGGCATACCTGGGTATTAATGTTGAGAGGGAAAAACTTCTTGTTCTTGGCCTGGGTTCATTACTAACAGCAGCGGCAGTATCTATGAGCGGGCTGGTTGGATTTGTCGGGCTGGTGGTTCCCCATGCGGTAAGATTGGTATTGGGAGCTGACCACCGCCTCCTGTTGCCTGCATCGGCACTAACTGGGGCCGCCTTTATCGTCCTGGCTGACCTGCTTGCCCGCACTTTGCTTGCCCCAAGGGAGATCCCGCTAGGGGTTATCACGGCCATCATCGGGGCCCCATTCTTCATCTACCTGTTGAGACGACACAGAAGGGAGTACGCCTTTTAATGATTAACATTAAACAGGTAGACTTCTCATACGGTAAGACCCCCGTGTTACACCATATCGACCTATTAGTACAGGAAGGCGAGATGGTAGCTCTCCTGGGGCCCAACGGTTCGGGGAAGACCACTCTAATCAAGCTCTTGAGCGGTGTGCTGCGACCCACAGCCGGTGATATCCATTTGAACGGCTCAATACTAGGTAGGATGAAAAGGAAGCAAATTGCACAGTGTGTCGCCGTGGTACCCCAGCAGTTCAGCATGCCCTTTGCCTTTAACCTGAGGGAGGTGGTGCTCCTGGGAAGAACCCCCTTCCTTAGCCTCTTCTCCGATGAGGGGGAGCAGGATCGTCGCGTGGTTGAGCAAGCCATCGAGCTCATCGGGCTGGCACCATTGAAGGATCGGTTCTTCAATGAACTCAGCGGCGGGGAGCGTCAGAAGGCAATCCTCGCCATGGCGCTAGCTCAAGAACCTAAAGTACTTCTCTTGGACGAACCTACAGCGCACCTGGATATCAATCATCAGGTGGAGATCCTTGATCTGGTTAAACGCCTCAACCGTGAGCAGGGGGTTACGGTCATCGCAGCGATACACGACCTTAATCTAGCTGCCATTTACTTCGATAGATTAATTCTCCTCAAGGAGGGTCGCATTTTCACTGACGGCAACCCCGAAACACTGCTAACTGCTGAAACCATAGAGGAGGTTTTCGCCACCTCGGTTCATGTATCACAGCACCCCATTACCAGATCACCTCATGTAGCCATAATTCCAAGGCTATAATTATGGCGAGCGCTGGCTGCCTATAACAACAGCTAGACAAATGTAAAGACTATAAATATAATTGGCGCATAAGCGTGTATTCCAACAATCACGATGATGGAGCTATAACGTGGTTGAAATCCTGAAGGGGTGGTAGACTTGGTAAATAAGGTGTACACCAATTTCGATGAGGCGGTAGCGGATATCCCTGACGGGGCTTCTATCGCTATAGAGTCTTGGGGGTTCGCTGCCACCGCTCAAAATCTGATCGCTGCCCTCAGGAGGAGGGATGTCAAGGACCTTACACTTATCACTCACAACTTTATACCATCATTTTATACAGAGGAGGAAGCTCTTCTGCCTGTAGCCCTGCTGCCACAACTAAAGAAGTTGTTAGCAGGTGTAGTAGGTATTCCACAATTTGGTGCTGGGCTTTTTATTAAAGAATATGTAGACAAGGGGCTGGAGGTGGAGCTCACCAGCCATGGTATCCTGGCTTCAAGGCTCTACGCGGGTGCTGCTGGGCTGGGTGGGATATACACACCTGTTGGCATAGGAACCGTTATTGAGCAAGGGAAGGAGAAGAGGGTTATCGACGGCAAAGATTACCTATTCGAGAAACCGATTAGGCCGGACTACGCCTTTATCGTGGCCCATAAGGCAGATAAGATGGGCAATTTGGTCTACCTGGGAACTTTCAGGGCAGACCAACCAATAATGGCGATGGCAGCCAGGATAACCATCGTTGAGGCAGAGGAGATAGTAGAGGCCGGTAATATTGACCCCGAGCATATAGTAACTCCGGGAATATTTGTAGACCGCATTGTAGAGATCCCAGAAGGGGGGTACGGTACGGCTCAGAAAAGGAAGAAATTGGTTTATAAATTTGGCGAGATGGAGATCCTGCGCAAAATGTTATTCGGATAGCCTAAGTAAAACAATAATCCAGTAGAGACAAGGAAGATGAAACAGAAGCTTGATAGGAATACCATAGCGATGAGGGCAGCAAAGGAACTAAAAGACGGCGACTACGCTAACCTGGGCCGCGGGTTACCGAGCCTTTGTGCCCTGTATGTACCCTATGGTGTCGTTTTTCAATCAGAGAACGGTATCTTAGGATACGGGCCTCTAGTTATGGAGGAGGATATAGAAGGGGCAGAGTTACACCGTGTAGATGCCGGAGGGAGGTTCTTAACTCCCGCCCCCGGTATGTCTTTTTTTGATATTATCACTTCTTTTACCATGATTAGCAGCGGTCGTTTCATTACCGTCCTCGGAGCATTCGAGGTTTCAGAGAGGGGAGACCTTGCAAATTGGAACGCTGGCACCGACACCCTCGGTGGAACCATAGGCGGTGGAATGGACTTGGCCGTGGGAGCGAAAAGGGTTATCACCGCCATGGAGCATACCACTAAAGAGGGAAAGCCCAAGATTGTCAGGGAGTGCACTTATCCCCTCACTGCCAGGAAATGTGTGAATTTGATAATAACTGACCTGGCTGTGATCGATGTTACGCTAAAAGGGCTGCTATTAAGAGAGGTAGCCCCTGGTTGGACAGTTAAGGAAGTTCAGGCCCTAACTGAGCCCAAGCTAATAGTAGCTGAGGATATTAAGGAAATAGAGCTGTGAGCGCTCCTCCCAAACCTGAAATCCTGCTTACCAAAGAAGAAATAGAGAAACAGGTCGCCAGGCTGGCCCAAGAGATCAGCAGGGACTATCAGGGGAAATACCCCCTTCTATTGGGTATACTCAAGGGCTCCTTCGTTTTCATGGCCGACATCATCCGCCTACTGGAAATACCCGTGGAGATAGACTTCGTCCGCCTCTCAAGCTATGGATCGTCAAGGGTAACCTCGGCCAAGATCAAGGTAGTACAGGGGCTGCATACCCCGGTGAAAGGGAGGGATGTCCTGGTTATCGAGGACATCGTAGATACAGGTCTCACTGTGGGCTATTTCCTGGATTATCTAAGAAAAAAGAGAGCATCCTCATTGAAACTATGCACCCTCTTCAATAAGCCCTCGCGAAGAATAATCCCCGTCCCCATCGACTACCTAGGTTTAACCATCCCCAACAGGTTTGTGGTAGGCTATGGCCTGGATTACAACGAGCGGTTTCGCAATCTGCCCGATCTTTATTTTGTGGATGGTTGCAGTTAATACAGCGAAACGATAGATTGGAGAGTATAACAATGAATCTAGAGGAAAAGATCCGTGATGTACCAGACTTCCCCAAGAAAGGGATCGTTTTCAAGGATATTACCCCTTTGCTTCAAGACGCCGCAGCCTTCAGATACTTAATCGATCTCTTAACTGAAAGCTGTCGTGATAAGAAAGTTGAGGTTGTCGTCGCTGCAGAAGCAAGAGGTTTCATTCTTGGCGCTCCCCTGGCATACAATCTGGGTGCTGCCTTTGTTCCAGTGCGAAAGCCACTGAAACTTCCCACTGAATGCATCAGTGCTGAGTATTCCCTTGAGTATGGGGTTGATACTCTCCATATGCATAAGGACGCCATCTTGCCTGGCCAGAAGGTACTAGTAATAGACGATCTCCTGGCAACAGGGGGAACAGTATCAGCTACAATCGAACTTGTAGAGGAACTTGGCGGGAATATTATCGGCATCGCTTTTCTCATTGAACTAACATTCCTTAACGCAAGGCACAGGTTGAAAGATTATCCCATTATATCCCTGATCAAATATTAGGTCGGATAAGGGGTTGGTTGACATTTAATTAGATCTTCTGAAGTGAGATGAAACATAGATGCTCACTATGTTATGAGATTGCAGAACATACATGGAAGATACCGGGGTAAAGGGCATCTGCGACTGCAATTACTCTTCTAATCCCCCTTTTTCGTAATGATCAGTGACCCTTACGTTTATTCTTTGTCCCTACTGAACCTTGTATGGGCCTCCCCTAAAAGAGGCATCGCTGTAACTGCTGTGCTATTGCGGATGGTAGCAGTTATCAAACTGGTAGATTGCGATGACGATAAATAAACCCAGTAGATTCTGGCCGCGATGCAGGAAAGATTCCATGTGGGAGGCATATACTATACCAACAATGGTGAAAAAGGAGAATCAATTAATAGAGGAGTAGATGAGAGGTTTAAAATGAGTGAATTTAA
>JAAXQM010000289.1 GCA_012974295.1 Dehalococcoidales bacterium | reverse complement strand
GTGTTATTCTCTTGCTATATTGTCCCCTTTAATAAGACTCCTGTAATACTCTCAATCAACCCCCTATATCCCCCAATCTTGGGGGACTTCTAAAGCTGGGGGACACCCCCAGACCCCCGGCAGAAAGTATCCTGCACCTCTTTTTCAGCGGTCCTTTAAACCTGAAATCACGGATTAAGCCCACAGCTATCTCGTCTTGACGCAATTATGAGCCGTATTGTATACTAAAGCCCTGGACCTATATCAAATATCTTCCCAATTTCCACATTTACAGAAATACGGCCAGTTTTAAAGAAAAGGACGTATAGAAAGGAATCATATGGCAGTAGGAATTACATCGTATGGCGCTTATATACCCCTGCACCGAATGGCACGAGAAATATTCTACAAATCCTGGGGCGGCGCGAAGATGCCTGGGGAAAGGAGCATCTGCAATTTCGATGAAGATAGCGTGACCATGGCTATGGAATCAGCCATCGACTGTTTAACAGGCACAAACCCAAAGACAATCGATGGCCTCTTTTTTGCCACCACTACCGCTACCTATAAGGAGAGGCTGTGCGCCAGTATACTGGCTACCGCCCTTGATATGCGGCGGGATATCCGTACCATGGACATAACCGACACTCTGAGGGCGGGTACCAGCGCTGTAGCCACCGCCGCAGACACCGTCAGGGCCGGCTCGGCTAAGAGCATACTGGTGGTTTCCGGCGAGCACCGCATGGCGGCTCCGGCGGGCGACTACGAAATGGCCCTGGGAGATGGCGCTGCTGCTCTGCTCATAGGTGACGATAAAGTTATCGCCACTATCGAGGGAAGCTATCATATCTCCGACGAGTTCTCCGGTATGTGGCGCTCGGACCAGGATGAATTCATCCGCGCCTGGGAAGACCGTATGATCTATGACAAGGGCTATTCCCAGATACTGGTAGAGGTAATCAAGGGGCTGATGAAAAAGTATGATGCATCAGCAGGGGATTTCGCCAAGGTAGTTTACAACACCACCCTGGAAACCAGAAGACACGGGCTGATCGCCAAATCGCTGAAATTCGAGCCGGAGCAGGTGCAGGACCCTCTGTTTACCACTGTGGGCAACACAGGATCCGCCGATGCTCTAATGATCCTTGTGTCTGCTCTGGAGGAGGCCAAGCCTGGCGATAAAATCCTGTGGGCCAACTACGAGAACGGTGGTGATGCCTTCATCCTCAAGGTAACCGACGAGATAAAGAATCTCGGGGAGCGAAGGGGAATCAAGAGGCACCTGGAGTCCAAGAAAATGCTGGAGAACAACGACCGTTACCTGCGCTGGCGCAAGCTGGTACCGCTGGAGCGGGCACGCCGCTCTGAGCAGTCCCCTACATCGCTGGCGGCGCTACACCGGGATGTCATGGTGGCCCTGGCCCTGTACGGAGTGAAGTGCACTAACTGCGGCACCCCGCAGTTCAGTCAGGGTGGCAGCTACGGCTATTTCACACCCCTGCGGGTATGCGTGGAGTGCCAGGCCGTAGACCAGACGGAACCCTATAAGTTCTCCGATAAGAGAGCCAAGATATTCACATACACCGAGGACAGTCTGGCCGACAGCAACGATCCTCCTACCACCGTTAACGTGGTAGATTTCGACGGCGGTGGTCGAGGTATATTCGACATGACCGACCGCGGAGGCAAAGACATTAGCGTGGGAATGGAAGTGGAGATGACCTTCAGGAAACTCTTCACCGACCGCGGGATGCACAACTATTTCTGGAAGACACGCCCCATCAGGTGCTAAAGGTGCTAGAGAGAGGATGTAATGACAGGAAGTATTAAAGATAGAGTCGCCATTATAGGGATGGGCTGCACCCAGTTCGGTGAGCTGTGGGACAAGAGCCGCGTTGACCTGATAGTAGACGCAGCGCAGGAGGCCTATAAGGATGCCGGCATAGAGCAGAAGGACATTCAGGCTGCCTGGTTCGGCAACTATTACGATACCACCGGCCTGACCGGCCAGGGCTTGGCGGGGCCGCTCAGGTTGCAGTATATACCGGTTACCCGTGTGGAGAACGCCTGCGCCACCGCCTCCGATGCCCTCAGGAATGCCTCCTACGCTGTAGCCGCCGGCATCTACGACGTGGTACTAGTACTGGGTGCCGAGAAGATAAAGGACCAGGGCTTAAGCGGGTTGGCGGTGCGGAACCTGGATTTGAACGGACTCATATTCACCATGACCATGCCGGGCATGTTCTCGATGTTAGCCACTAAGTATTTCGACCGTTATAACATCAGTCCCGAAGAGGGCAAGCATATGCTGGCACACGTCTCATGGAAGAGCCACCACAACGGCACGATGAGCCCCAAGGCACACTTCCGCAAAGAGGTAACCATGGATCAGATCATGAAGGCCCCCATTATCGCCTGGCCGCTGGGACTCTTCGACTGCTGTGGCGTATCCGACGGGGCGGCGGCTGCCATCATTGTGCCCGCAGACCAGGCCAAGAAGTACCGCGACGATCCGGTTTACATCAAGGCGATGCAGTTGAGCGTTGCGCCGGCAGACGGCAGTGCTTCGGTCAAGTACGATTATACCCATGTCGAGTCCACCTACCGCGCAGGAGTTGCGGCTTACGCCGAGGCAGGCGTAAAGAACCCCCGCGAGGAGATCAGTATGGCAGAGGTTCACGACTGCTTCTCCATAACGGAGGCGGTAACCATGGAGGACCTCCAGTTCAGCAAGCGCGGCGGTATGAAGGAAGACATCGAGTCCGGCTTCTTCGACATCGACGGCGGATTGCCAGTGCAGACAGACGGCGGCCTGAAATGCTTCGGCCACCCCATCGGTGCCTCCGGTTTGCGAATGATATATGAGATGTATAAGCAGCTTCAGGGAAAGGCCGATCAGCGCCAGCTCAAGGACCCCAAGCTGGGGTTGACCCACAACCTGGGCGGACAGCCCCCGCACTGTACCATGTTTTGCGGCATCTTCGGCAAGGAGCTTGGTTGATTTTCCTAAGCTAGTTGATTAGAGGATGGGAGGAGTACATGGCAGTCAAGGCCTTTGTGCTGATCGAAGTTGCGGCAGGAAAGAGCAAGAAAGTAGTTGCCGACATTACTGCCATACAGCAGCAGCTAAATGAGAT